>JAFIGA010000184.1 GCA_020831715.1 Leptospira sp.
TATTCGAAAGATAAATCTATAGTATTTCAATTACTATAAAAGTTAGATCATCTTCGAATCCGTTCTCTCTGCCGGAATAGTTCTTTAAGGTTTGCAGTAGCTCTTGGATCATGTCCTCTTCTTGGAGACTGGCATGATCCAATACAAATCTTTTAAAATTTTCATCTCCCCATATATCGCTTACATTTTTTCTTACATCAGTTATTCCATCAGTATAAAGATAAAATTTATCACCTTTTTGAAAGGGAATAGTTTCTAATTTATTATTCGTATCCTCCACCCAACCAATAATTTTACCTTCCGGATAGAAAGATTCAATAGTATTTGATTTCTTTCTCCAAACCAAAAGAGGAGGGTGACCGGAATTTGCATAGTAAGCGATTCTGGATTTTAAATCCAAATATAGATAGCCTGCCGATACCATCTGATTGTTTTCCATGGAAATAATTGTAGAGTTGATCTCTTTTAAAAGTCTGTCCGGTTTGTTATAAAGCTTTTTATGGAATGTGAATGTTGCCTTCATTATAGAAGAAAGTAGTGCCGCGGGTATTCCGTGGCCTGTTACGTCGGCAACAAATATTCCCAGAGAGTTGGATTCTTTATCATGGATGAATTCATAAATGTCTCCACCAATTTCAGCCATCGGAATGTAAGATACGTGAATTCGGACATTCTTAATATCCGGAATGAACTGTGGGAGGATAGACTGGTGGATTTCCCCTGCGATTTTTAATTCCTGGTTCATCGCTACAAGTTGTTCTTGTTGTTTTTGAGTGGTTTTTATATTTTCAATTGCAACTTTTTGCATCTGGATTACTTCTTCTTGTGCCTTTTCCTTTTCTTCACGAATCGTATTGATTCTATCTGCCAAAGCTAAAGCAAAAAGTATTATGGCAATTGAGGCACCAATTAGTATAGACCATGTAGATAGAATTCCGGTTGCTAACCAACCGAAAGAATGAAGTTGATAAATTAATACTCCAATAAAAAATCCGGACCAAGCGATTAAGAAATATTTGGAAATTCTTTTGTTTTTAATAAAAACCAGTATAACTGAAATGTAAATAGTTGTCAATTCTACGGCAATAACTGAAAGGCTAATTCTTATACTTAGAGCATAATCTAAGATAAATGGTATACCAATTCCTAAAGCACTCACATATACCATATAATAAAGTATTTTATTTAATAAAGGAGAGTAGTCCTTAAGACTTAATATAGCTCTTGTGAATAGCAACGCCCATACAGAAGTAAAAAATATCATGATTGGAAAATTATAATTGCCCCACCAGATAGAATTCGGCCAAAGATATTGGAAAGATATACCTGTGATTGTGAGAATTATAGAAGACCATCCCACAAGAAATAACACATAGAAAAGATAATGAAGTTCTTTAAAGAAGGTGTATACAAATAGATTGTAAAGAATCATTACAATGCATATCCCAATAAATAATCCAATGAAAATATTTTCTGAACTAATTTTCTTAATTAAATTTTTCTCTGACCAAATATAGAGAGGAGAAATAACAGCTCCTTTATTTGTAATTCTTAGATAAACAGATATCTCTTCTTGGCTTTTAATCTCCATTGGAAAAAGAAAGTTCCTATAAGCAACAGGTCTTTGTAGAAAGGGATAGCTATCTCCTGTTCGAATTTCTTGAAATCCTTTTCCTTTTGGAAGAAACATGCGAATATCATCCAACAGCGGATACGAAACTTCAAGATAGAGAGAAATTGAATCCATGGAAATATTTTTTAAAGGGCAGAATAGCCAAACAGCAGAGTTCGTGTAACCAAATCCCGGTTGATTCCGGCTAATTGGTCGGAACAATTGTCTCATTATCTTTGAAGAAATTTCATCAATTTCGAAAACACCGTCCTCGTCCAGTAGATACTCACAGTGTTTCCCAAGATTCAGTCCATCCGGCTCCGATGTAATATTGAGAGTGTCTTGAGCACTGATATCGGAAAAGAAGATTATGATAGCAAATAAGAAATATAAATATTTGATAGAAAAATTCACAATTATGTTATTTGTTCCATAATTGCGAAAATATTTCAAGAAATATTCTGAATTGAATTAAATATTTTCCTATGAAATCCTTCAGTTGCACAGTCTTTCCCTGCGATGATTTTACGGCAAAATTAGGAGAATTCCCTCCGATCTCGATAGCGTATAAATTGCTGAAAATGGAAGGTGTAAAATATATAAAAGTAATTTTAAAAGTTTTCATCAAAGAATTTATTATCTTTTTTTATAAATTTATTTCTGTTTCCAGTAGATTCTTTGTTAGCATCTGAGGAAGAATCTTCGGACTGTTTCGGTTTCCCGGTGGATAGAAAACATAAAGAGGAACTCCATTTCTTCCAAAAGATTCCAAGGCTTCTGTAATTGCATCATCCTCATTGGTCCAATCTGCTTTCAAAACTATGATTTTGTTGTTCTGAAAATATTCTTCCACATCTTCCCTTTTGAAAACAGTTTTCTCGTTGTATTTACATGTTACGCACCAATCCGCAGTAAAATAGAAAAATATAGGAGAATCAGTTTCCAATAATGCAGCTAAATTTTCTTTGGAATAAGTTACAGGATTATTAAACCCAAATTTTTGCTCGGTGAATTTTTGGCTACTGCCAGCATCATGGTTGGATTGCAGTTTTGCTTGGTTTCCCAATTGAGTGAATGACAATCCTAATCCAATAATCCCCGCTAAGATTAAAGAAAGGAGAAGTGTTTTGAAGACCGGTTTTTTAACTTTCTTGAACCACCAGACCAACATGATTAAAACAACCAACCCTCCCATGGAAAAGAATAACTCGTTTCTATCTACAATTGCCGATAATACCCATAGTAACCAAATAGCCGTTAAGAATAATGGGAAGGATAGAAATTCTTTAAAAGTAATCATCCAATTGCCCGGTTTGGGGATGAGCTTGGCAACAAATCTGGAATTCTGAATCAGGATTATCGGAAGTGCCATACCAACACCTAAAGAGGAGAATACCACCAAACCGACAACAGCTGATTCTGAAAATGCATACGCCAATGCTGTTCCCATGAAGGGGGCGGTACAGGGAGTTGCGACAATTACAGCGATAGCACCTGAGAAATAAGATCCCCAGAAGCCTTTTTTCTCTGTCATGTTTGCAAATTTTCCCGAGACACCCACTGAGAATTCATTCCATCCGAGCATCTGCAGTCCCATGAATACAAAGAGTAATACTAAAAGAAATACAAAACTAGGATTCTGTAATTGAAAGCCCCAACCCAAATTACTTCCCCCGATTTTCAGAGCCAAAAATACCAAGTATAACAACCAGAAAAAGCTAATCACTCCCAAGCCATAAAACAATGAATCCTTTCTCTTGTCACTGGCGAGCATAGAAGAGGATTGAACTACAGACATAGCTTTCATTGTTAGAATTGGAAATACACATGGCATTAGATTGAGGAGTAATCCTCCCAAAAATGCAAATAGGATAGCTTGGAAAAAATAATAGGAATTTTCTTTTTGAAAAGTAATCAGAAATGATTTATCTCCCAATGAAACTACAGCTTCCATTAATTCTGTTTCATCATTGGAATAGTATTCCGATTTTAATACACCGATCTCCCAAGATTGAGAGGAGATTTGTCTGAATGTAGGTTTTTGAGAAGAAAGGATCTCACCGTGGACGGGGAAGAAGTCTATATTGGGAACTTTATTGGGAAAAGTTTCTTTAGTATCCAAGTAGAATTGGAATCTATCTTTCTTCTCCTGGAAACTGGCGATCCAATCCGAGGGCATTTTTTGTGGATGTGATTTTTCTAGTTGGACTTCTATCTCTCTAGAGAGAGAATCGAACAATCTGTCCTTTGGAGAATAATTTTTTGCAGTCAAATATGCAGATTCAGGAACGCATTCATTCTTACATGCCATCCATTGGAATTCAGCAGAAATTCTTTCACCTTTTAGTTTAGATGATGGATTTCCTTTGGAAATGAGAATTGCTTCCTTATGATAACCAAAATTGATGATCCCACCGGTATCGATTCGTTCGGGTGTAGGCCAGGACCATTTGCCATCATATGCATTTGGCAATTTCTCCCAATCAACAATTAAACTTGAGCCCGAATCTCCGGGATTGATCCAATATACATGCCATCCATCATTGGGAATAATCTTTAATGCTAATGTAGAGCCGGTAGATGAGGTCAATTGAATAAATTCAATGGATGAATGTTTTCCTTTAAATGTGTGAGATTCGGAATAGATCGGAAGGGTGGTGATTGCTAAAAATATGACTAAAATTGTCCGAACAAAAAATACTTTCATTAATAATTAGACAGGAATAAATCATCCAAATCCTTGAAATTTCTTAGTCTAATAGATGTATCTCCTACCGGGTGGCTGCCTTCGCTCCTTAATTTTATTAAAGAACGGGGGAGGAAAGTCCGGACACCGGGTAATCAATGGGCCGGCTAATAACCGGGAACTTGATTCTCAAGAGTCAGGTTATGGAAAGTGCAACAGAAAATAAACCGCCCAGCACCATTTTGGAGATCTGCCGAATGATCTTTTAGAATACATAAAGTTCTTCAAAATGGTGCTGGGTAAGGGTGAAATGGTGGTGTAAGAGACCACCGCCTTGACCGCAAGGAAGAGGGCATGGTAAACCCCCCATGGTGCAATCTCAAGTAAACGACCGTTAGTAGCAGATTTCGCAAGGTCTATGGGTAGAGAGCAATAGATAAATGGTCACCCTCGACAGAATCCGGCTTATAGGTAGGAGATACACTTTTATAGCTTGCTTTCGTTATCCTTGTCATCATTTGCTTTGTTTATTTCTTCGTTGTTTTCTTCCTCATCGCCTTCCAAATACTTTCGCAATTCGTCAGCGAGTTCTTGAGGCAGAAGCATTCCTTGGCTGAGAATTCTTTCGTTGTATTTATTAAAAGACAGTCGATGTTGATTTGTTTTTAGATAACCAGATAGTGCCTCAGTTGCCCAGGGAATAATTTCTTTCACAAAATCTTCGTTCTCTTCCAGAAGATCACAGTAAGGAACAAACAATGGGCGATTTACAGGTCTTGCAATATTTCTGTAGAAAAGTAATCTATACATGGCTTCATTGCCTAAGATATCATGATTTCGAATTGATGTGTCTATGTAGGCAAGATTTATGTTATCCAAAAAGTCGATTTTCAAATTCTCACCGTCTAGCTTGCGATTTACGGATTTAGATAATTCTTCTTTTTCGAACACGAAATTAGGACAATTGTCCGGACAAGTTGGTTCATTTTTATGCAATTCGCAGAAATGGAGTAAGATACAATCTGCATCAGAAGACGGTTCCACAATTCCAAAATTAATGGAACCTAAAAGTTCCAGACCCACTCTATATCCCTTTTCTCCCAATTCATGTATTGCCAAGCGGAACGCTTGCATTCTCTTGATTGCGTACTTCGTGTCAAAATTTCGGTATCGATTCTTCAGGACTAGGTATTTTTCAATCAAGGTACTCATGTGGAAATCTCATTTTATTTCTCTATTATCGTCTGCCAAGGGTTTTTCTTTTTCGGTTTTTACCGATACTAATACTATGACTGTTTTGGGAAGGCTGATTGTAGCCTTTGTATTTCTAATATCGGCTCTTCATGCGGGGGAGGATGACCAGAGAAATGATGGTCGGGCGTTGTATCTATTTCCTCATGAGGCTATCCAAATAGAAGAAATCCAATTATTGGACTCTGAAACTAGGCTGAAAATCGATGACGAATCTGGGATAGCCAAACCCATTGGTGAAGAGGAATCCACCGAAGAGACAACAGATGCAAATCCTGAAGTAGAAAGCACTGATACAGAAACAACAGTTGAAGAACCCGAAGTTGAAGAGACCGGTCCCAAAAGTTTAGATACACAGATAAGGGAAGCAGAAGGATTGCTTCGAAGATATTACAGTCAATTTTTATCGGAAAAAAGAATCTGGGAAGATAAAAATCGAGGCTCTAAATTTTCGACAAAGAACGATCAGAACGAAGTTCGTTTGTTGATGGACGATTTAAAAAATCAACTTTCAGAATCTAAATTGATTCGAGATTCTGAATTGGTATACTATCTTCATAGAAGATTGGGGCGCTTACATTCAGAACGGGAAAATTACTCAGCCGCAGTTAGACATCTTCAAGCGGCATTGCAATATAGAAATCTATCCAATAAAGAAGATTACTTTTTAAATGAATCCACTTGGAAAGAAGTCATCAACCAAAATGAGATTCCTAGGAGACAAGCTCATCTCCAAGCCTGGAACCAATTGAAAAAGTCGGAAGATAAAGTCGAAGAAAGCCAAAAGAAGATCCACAGAATAGGAGCGGATTTTGCCAAGGGCAAGATGAATTTCAATAGCTACCAAGAGTCGAAAAAAACAGCAGAGTTAGCACTTGAAAATGACAAAAAAGATTTGTTGGCACAACAAAAAAATTATGAAGATTCTTATAGGGAAAATTATATTCCCTATCAAAAATCCAAATCCAGAGAAGATGCAGAGACTTTTTATGAATTGGCAATTCTAGTTCGTAAACTGGAAGATACCAACAAAGAGCGCCTCAAAATTGTGAATAAAACATCCTTTGCCGGAAGAGGTGTTTTTGTTCTATTTGATTATAAAAGAAATACCGGATTCAGTGGATATGAATATCTATTGGAAATTGCCTATAAGTTGGATCCTAGTTTTCCACCCCCAATCAAAAATGTCGCTGACCAGTTTAAAATTGACGGACAGAAAATTAAAGCAATTGATTATTATAAAAAGTATTTAGAATTAATGAGTCTAAATAAGGACAATTTGTCTGATGAGGAAAGAGAAGATATTTCCAAAGTCTATCTAAACTTAGCCATTCTAAATTCTGATATTAAAAGAAAAGTTCAAGCGGCAGATTACTACGAAAAATTTATTAAATCCTCTAAAGACCAAGATAAATTACAGCCGGTATATTTCGAGTTGGGTCGATTCTATGAAAAGCAAATTGGAAATTATTCTCTCTCCAAAAACTATTACGAGAAGTGGTTGTCAGGATCAGAGGCAAAAGACTCACCGGAAAAAGAATCGGTAGCATACTATGGTTTGTCATTGAAAGAAAAACAAAATAAGCGAGCAGACAAAGAAGAAGAGTATCTCTTGCAAAGTTATGAAAGATATAAATTGATTCGAAAATCCAAAGCAGATAAAGAATCCGAAATAGTTGAATTGGAAAGAGAAATCAATCGTTATAAAAGAGAACTTTTGATAACAACCAATGATGAATCATTGGCGCAATTTAGAATATTGCAATTGAGATTGGATGATCTGAAACTGGAAAAGGATACTATTCTTACAAAATATAAATCCATTCCACATACTAGAGTCATTCTCCGATTGGCAGAGATCAATGAAGATAAAAAAGAATTAAATAAATCCATATCTTACTACCAAGAATTGATAGATATTGGGAATGAATCCGAAGTCAATTATGCATTAAAAAATATTAAAAGACTGGAACTAACTCAATCGGATGGTATTAAAAGAAAAAGAGATCGTCTCTACTGAGGGAACTAAAATATTTAAAATCCTTTAGAATTCTTTGGAATAACGAATAATCTCATCTGTGGATTCTTCTGTCAAATCTTCTTCCGATCCGGCTTTGAAGTATTCATCATCAGGCATTACTTTAAAATCTACCTCGTCGAAAACATCTCCCTCATAAGCCACTTTCAGTCTATAATCACCGATATCAAGACCTCTGTATTTATCTCGAATGATTGGATTCCCTTCTTCGATGCTCTTTCTTCGCAGATCAATTTCGAGATAGTCAATGGATTTCTTATTTAGTGAAAAGAAGAATTCATCTTTATGTGACACTCTACTTTCAAAAATATAAACAAAGTGAATAGTCTCATCGAGTGAAAAAAATAAATCTTCGCGGGACATTTGGAATTGAGTTTGTAATTTGAACTCTCTGTCAATTTCCGAAATCCCTTCATCCATTGTTGTAGTCCACCCGAAGTTTCCTTTTGGACTTCCACAATTGATTACCAAGAGAAATAGAATAACATAGATCTTCATACAATAAAGATCGGTAGATTCGTAAAATTCTGGATCAATCTTCTATGATTTTAGCTCTGTCGGATATGTCTTTTTCGCGGGATACTCGTGAATCTCGATAAAAGGGGTGGGATTGTTGCCATTCCACATCTTCTTGATAGTACTGAGATTTGCTGGGGGCTTGAGAAAATACAATCCTACCTATTTTTATCAAAAATTTTATAAAAAAATAAAATGCAATAGATAATAATATAATTTTAACCACTGAAATTTAGACTCAAATTTTCTCTCTATTAGCAAGATTTTTTACTATCCAACTCGTAGAAATTAATTTTGATAGGAATCGATATGACATATTCCTTTCCATTCGATCCAAATACAATTTTACAGGCAAGTAGCCAGGTGACAAATTTAGTGCACCCGGATAGCAATTTTAATCTCATTGGGCATCGTATTGGCGATCATTTAAATTATCCAACAAATGTAAATAAAGAGAAATACATAGACAGATATTCCAATACTGCAACTCTCATGGATCGAGCCTTCTTGAACCATGGACTCAATGGAATAGAATTAGATGTTAGATTAGGAGCCGATGGTGTTGTATATGTAGTTCATGATAAGATAAAAAAATCGTTGAAGCCCAAATCGGTTGCTTATCTGGAAGAGAATAGTCTGGAAAAATTTATTAATCACTTTATCGAAAAAGACTATTTTGTAGAGAACAAAATATACATTGAAATTAAACTCTCACCAAAAATATTTCATATCCACAAGCAAAGTTTTCTACCGGACGTAGTTAGCCAATCAGAGAAAAAATTAATTGATTCATTATTCTTAACACTGGAAAGGGTTCTTTCCAATTACCCCAATACTCGAGAAGAAATACAAAAATCAATCGGTTTCATTTCTTTCAGTTTGGCTGCATTGCATTATGCTTATGCTGTTTCTCGAGTCAATCATGATTTGTTCTTGATTACAACAACCGATCAGTTTATGAAAAGATCACTATCTAGGGCTATGTTTTATGTGCCGCTGTCCCCCGATGAGAAAGCTAGAATTCAATATTCTGAATGGTTGACAGGAGTATGGTTCGACCCAATTTATATTGACAATCCTGTAGAAACTTTTTTGAGCATAAATGAACTTAGAAGAAATCCTCTGAAATTCTATATATCCACCTACGGAATGAAATTTCCCAAATTGTTGAAAAAATTTCAATCGCCACGAGCCAGTGAATTTCCGGTAAGCGGAATGATATTCGATCTAGAGTAGAATATTTTTAAGTGAATGTGATATTTGCTGAATTAAATCTAAATTACTCGGTAGTATCTTTCCATTCCGGGAAAAAAACTTTTGATTGATTTCTAATTCTATACCTATATATTGATAGCCGTATTTTCTTCTCAGATAGGTTGGGAAACTATCAGCTATTCCCAAGTATGGATAATTATATCGTATTTTACAATCAATCGAGCTTTTTTTCATTTCATTCTTGAATGTCTTGGCAAATAACAATTCACTAGGTGATTTAGGATCATATAGTATTCCGATATCTGCATTTCTTTCGTCACCGTTAAGATTGGGAGTGAAGCTGTGCAGAGCGATATGCAATACCGGGATATCTTGTTTAAGCTTGTTGGAAACTAATTTTTCAATTTTGTCTCTATAAGGGTGGTAGTATTGATTTAAAATATCGGATTTTTCTTGTTTTGTGAGAATTTTCGTAAAGGGAGAGAATAAATTCGGATGCCTAATAGAACGATTCAAATCCACAATCAGTCTGCTAGCTGAAGCTTTGAAGCAATTGATTCCCAATTCTTTTTCTAAATAAGCTATGGTCTCCGGCATTCCAATATCCCATCCGGAATGAGACTCCAGTATGGATTTGTTATTTTGAAATAGATATTTGTATTCTTTGGGAATGGCATTCGTGTAGTGTTCGCAACTTAACAGAAGGAAACAATTTTTTAAACTAAATCCTAAAGTATTCATTATTGAGTAAACATTGATTTAATTTTTGATAGACGGATTTTAATTTTTCATGTTTCGGGTTACTACCTGTAGAATAAAGAATTCTCTCGGAGAGATTACCGTATTCCGAAATAATTTTGTAAAAATCCGGGTCTAGGTTCTTAATATTTTTATCTTGTGAGAAAAATAATTCTATTGCGTTTACCGCTTTGGATGCAAAACCAAAAAGTCGAAGAAACGATCTGTCAGATATCTCAGTCTTGGTTCCATGTCGAATTCCTTCCCAAAGTAGATGAACCAAATAGTCCGAGGGTATAGAGGATAATTCCAGCGGTGTATGATTTTGAATTAAATATTTTAATAATTGAATAATTCGATCCAGAATCGCAAGATCGGCTAGTGGTGATTCTTGAATATCCATGATTCTAATCTCTATAGCCGATCTATCAAAACGAGCTATAGCACCTCTGGAGTTAAGCCACTCTTCTTGCAGAACGCCTTGTGGATCATGCTTTCTGATAGCTTCATACATGGGAGTTAGTATGATATTTAGATACTCTTCTTGGCTATGTACTATTTCAGGAATAATATCTCCTGTTATTTCCGGTATATTCGATTGGTTACGACTATAGAACAAAATACGGTTGTCTAGGTATTCTCCTTTTTTTCCTTCATAGATAGGAGAGGAAGCTGAAATCACGGGTATCAGCGGAAGAATCAATCGGATAGCAGAGTGTAGTTTAGAGAATTCCCCATCTCCTTGGAATCCGATATTGAGGTGGACGCTTTGTAAGTTGGACCATCCATGACCTCTGCAATCAAAAATCTTATTATAGGTATCATAGATCTCTTTATTGTCTCTCTCCCATAATGCAAATTCTCGATCTGGATTCATCCAAGGATGTAGGGCGGTGGGAAGTAAGGTGAGATTTTTAGATTTCAACATTTCATGTATTGCTGTTAAATTCTTTGGAAATATCGATTTAATTTTATCGACGTTTGCAACCGGACCATTGGTTTTAATTTCAACTACGTGAAGAGCCAATTCGTTGGACCAACAGCAATCATCTTTTTCTACTTCGTTTACGATCATTCCATCGGAATCTGTTAATAAATATTCAGAAGACGGTGAAACATCCAGTGTATCACTATCCACAATCATGTATTCTGCTTCAATGCCAAATCCCTGGAAAAGAGAAGGATTTTTAATCATAATTTTTCCTACTTGTAACTCTTTGTAAGAAAACACCCATTATAATTTCATACAATTCGTCCTTAAGAATTGCATCTTCCACACCGGACTCAATACTGGGATTATCATTTACTTCTATTACATAGAATTGGTTTCCAATCTGTTTCAAGTCTACACCATAAAATCCTTTACCGATTAAGTTGGCTGCCTTGAGTGCAGTTTGTATTAATTTCTGCGGGGAATCTATTACGGAAATAGTTACAAAATCTCCGGTGGAATTTTTGGTTTGATTGTGATCGTAGATTTGCCAATGACCTTGAGCCATGAAATATTTGGAAACATAGAGAGGTTTACCATCAATGATTCCCACTCTCCAATCGAATTCCGTAGGAGCATACTCTTGGACGATAATGAGATCGGATTTATCCATCATCAATTTAGCACAGTCCAAAAATTCCTGTGTATTGTTCACTTTTTTTACACCTATTGAGAATGCTCCGTCCGGTTCTTTTAGTATACATGGATAATTAATTTCTTTGGACAGAGAATCTAAATTTTTTTTATGCAATACTTTTGTTGTGGGAGTCGGAACATTATTGGAAAGCAGTAACTCAGATAGATATACTTTATTAGTACAACGTATGATAGATTCAGGATCATCAATTACAACAACTCCTTCAGCATTTGCTCTCTGAGAAAACCGAAAGGTATGATGGTTGACAGAAGTTGTTTCTCTTATGAATAATGCATCATACTGAGGAATTTTTGAAAAATCATCTTTGGTAATTAGGTGGACATTAAATTTATTTCTTTCTGCAGCTTGAATGAATTTTTTTATTGCTTTGACATCGGAAGGTGGATGTTTTTCTTCGTTATTGGTAAGGATGGCAAGAGAAAAAGGCTTTAATGATGATTTAGTTTTTTTGGTTCTAAAATTACGAAGTGTAAAAAACTCCAAAGCAAATTCTGTCAAAAATTCCTTATGATCCTCGGGAACATCTGAGGATGGAATAGGTGAAATATGCGCAAGAATCCATTTTTTCAGTTTACTGTCGAAGGTGAAAAATGCTCGAAGCAATGGTGCTTTAAATAGATTAAAAAGCTGAAGGGATAACTTATCATTCTTTTTGGATATATTCTTTCCAAAGTAAATGGAAAGTGTATATTTATCGTCACGAATATGAGACAATGATTTCTGAATTAAAGTATCAATATCATGATTGATTATCTTTATAACTGCTTGGGATTTTAGGTCTTGAATGGTTGATATACTAGGGAGAATTTTATGACCTCTAGCCATTGCCAACAAAGAAACATAATAACCTTCAGATTGGTATTTGTATGATTTACTAAGATTGAATATTTTCCAGTTTTTTGCTTCAAAATATTTAGTATTCGTTAAATATTCTTCGGGAGTGGACACTTCTACTCCCGGGATATTGAAATTCCATTTTTGTGGTTGATTGATAATTATGAGAGAACTCAAATTTTTACCTACCGGGTTCGATTATCAAGAGATTTGCATCAAATGTAAGGATTCCCAAAAGTATTGAATTGATCAATCTGTCGAAACCCACGGAATAATAGTTGGTACTACCATAAGGATTACTTTTGTATGGGTCAGCAATTTTTACTTTTTTCTCATCCTTATTGTATCCACTTAATACTACAAAATGTCCGGAAGGAAATCCCCTTATATCATCGAATTCGCAATTCGAACCAAATTCTCTTGGTTCATTGTATAGATAGGTTGCGGATAAACCGGTAAGGATAGGAATATTCTTATTTAGATATCTGCGGATCAATGAGTTGGAGAGTGGTTCTTGGCGAATTTCTCCTCCAAGTCTTAAAAACTCTAGATAGCCTTCTGTAGCAAACTTCAGTCGTTCTGATTCCGGTTTTACTTTTAATTGTTGTTTAAGTTTTTCACCTATGTCAATATTCGAATGTGTAAACCATGTGAGATCGAACACCTGTAAATTATAAGTATAAATCTTGGCACGAAAACCTTTCCTCAACGCATGAACAGCAAGCAGAACAACCAAAGTCCCACCATCTTTCAATTGCTTGATCTCATCGATAGTTTCCTTTAGGCTGATATTCAATCCATAATAATTATATACTGCATGCAATGCTGTGGGACCACAGGTCGTATCATCCGGTTGTGATTCAATTGAAATCTTCAGATCTGCTTTAGATTCCAAGCACTATATCTACCTTTACAGATTGCAATGTTTTTAGAGTTTGAGGATTAATATTGGTTATGTTGAAATTTAAATTATTCTCGTCCGTAATAAATCTTTTAAGATAGACAAGCCTTCCAATTCCATTGGAATTAAGTCTTTGTATATCTGACATGTCTATTGTGATTGATTCCGGACTGTGTAATTCAATAATTTCCTCTATTGCTAAGAATATATCTTCTTGAAGATTTATATGTTTCTCTTGGAGAAGGATGATGCAATTCTTTTCATCCATTGTAACAAAGTCGGATACCATATTTTACATTTATCCAAACCAGATATAAAGCTTTCAAGTTTAATTTGTAATTTTTCATAAAATTGTAATTCGTATGCAATCTAAACTGGAAAATTTGTGTTAGAATATAGTCAGGTTACCATTCAATGAGCATTCGATATAAAATTTTCATGATTCTCGCAATAAGTCAGATACTTCTACTGGCTACGCTTACTCTCACTTTTGCCATACTTATTACATCTGTGAAAAATGAGCCCCAAAATCAGAGAGCGATAGAGCTTTCCAGGAACTTTCAACGAGAACTCCATCATAAGGATGAAAAGTTAAGGTTGCTGATTTCAGAGATGATCAATAATCCGGATACGTATCGTATTTTAAAAAATGGATTGGCTCAGAGATCCGAATTTTCCGTTAACCAAGCAAAATTAAATAAAATTATGGAACGCTATGATTTGAGTATTTTTGAAATTGGGGATAGAATGGGTAAAGTTGTTTATCGTGTTCACAGACCTAATGATTTTAGTGATGATAAATCCTCTCAACCACTAATTCAGGCTGCTTTAAAAGGAAAGACCAACTCATCTTTGGAAACAGGACATAGCGGTTTGGGCTTTCGTGTTACTGCTCCCATTTCTAATATTGGAACATTGCTTATCGGTCAAGTGGTGGATTCGGAATTTGCCGAATCAATATCGGGAAAAGAATCAGTACAGATTTCTATATTTGAAAAAGATAAGCATCTTATTTCATCTTCAAAAATAATGGGAGAATTCCTATCCAAGTCAGAAAACAGAAATCTAGAATCTCATTCAAGAATTACATATAATGGTATTCCTTATTATTATGTAAGATTGCCTTTCGAAGATAAAGGAATGTCAAGTTTAGATCTTAACTTTCATATATTAATTGATGAAAAGGAATTAAATTTAGTTTCTAAAAAGATTTGGTATTCATTTATTTTGGTTGCTACTCTGATCTTCATTGCCATTTTTATGATCTCATATCTTTTTTCCAGAGATATAATCAATGCTGTGAAGTCTCTGAACAATGCGATGAAAAATATCGATCTAAGTATTACAGATGACATTCAATTCAATCGAAAAGATGAAATCGGTCAGATGGGAACTGTTTTTAATGATATGAAAAAAGAATTATATAAGCACCAAAACCATTTGGAGGAGATGGTTCAGAATAAAACTATTGAATTGCAAGAAGCTCTCAGAGATTTGAAAAAGGTTAAGGAACAACAGGACGGTGATTATTTCCTTACTTCGCTTCTCATTAAACCACTTACAGGTGGCAAAATTTATTCCAAAAATATTGAAGTAAAAACGTTGGAGAGACAGAAGAAAGTTTTCACTTTCAGAAATAGAAAATCAGAGATAGGGGGGGATCTATCTGTAATAAATGAAATCATTCTTAAGGGGAAAAAATATACAGTATTTCTCAATGCCGATGCCATGGGTAAATCAATCCAAGGCGCGGGAGGGGTGTTAGTTATGGGAACTGTCTTTAAATCAGTTATAACCCGAACCCAGCAGATTCCTATGATGCAAGATCGTCATCCGGAAAGATGGCTGAAGGACACTTTTCTGGAATTACAAGATGTATTCATATCGTTCGACGGGAGTATGTTACTCTCTGCAGTTATAGGACTTATTGATGATGATACTGGAACAATGTATTATGTAAACGCAGAACACCCTTGGGTTGTTTTGTATCGAGATAAAAAAGCCAATTTTATAGAAAATGAACTTTTACTTAGAAAGATAGGCTTTGAAATTACTGAGTTCTCACGTAATGATCTTTCTATAAAAGTATTTCAATTAAATCCTGATGATGTAATATTGATTGGATCCGATGGAAGAGATGATATAATGTATGGACAGAATGAGCATGGAGAACGAATCATCAACGAAGATGAGACAGAATTTCTGAAAAGAGTGGAAGAGGGAGATGGAAATCTGGAAAAAATTGAAGAATATTTATTAAAGCAAGGTGAGTTGACCGATGACTTAAGTTTAATTCGAATAGGCTATAAGGAAGGTTCTATTAGGAAAATAGAAAATGATTTCAATTCTAACATAGATACAAACAATTATATTAAAGACGGGATTAAAGATTTTAAAGCCGGTCAGATTGAGAATTCAATTGTCGCATTTGAGAAAGCGTTGGAACTTTCCCCGAGGCATCCTGTTAGCATGAGAGAGCTTTCCAAACTCTACATTAAAACCAAAGATTTTGAAAAAGCTATAGAATTATCAGAAGTATATATCGGACTAAAACCCAATGATACAGATTTTCTATACTATATTGCCTATGCCTATAAGCAGAAAAAAAATTACGAATTGGGAATTGATTACTCCGAAAGATTGAGACTTAGGGATAATAAAAATTTGAAAAATCTAATTCTTTTGTCCGAGTTGTATATGCACATTGGGAATTTCACTAGATCCGATGAAATTTTAAAGCATATTTTGGAGATTGAACCTGAAAACCCTAAAGCAAAAAGACTACTTGGGTTTCTGGAAGAAAAAATGGGATCGTTGGTTTGAGGTTTAAGTAGTTAAAAATGAATAACTATAAATTCGAGTTTTTCGCCGATTCCAGATTGTCAAAGATATGCATCACATCCCCGATTTTACTAATCTTAAAGATTTGTTGAATACTCTTTGCAACATTTGTAATATACAATTGAGAACCGGATTTTTTTTGAAACTTGTCATTTGCAATGATAAGTAAGCCAAAACCCGAAGAATCCACAAAGCTCACTTTCTCCAGATTAATGATAATTCTGTCGTGGTCTTCTTGGATAGCCTGCATCATCCTCTCTTTGAAGATGCCTGCATTGAGCATATCTAAATTTCCTTCGAGATGAAGAATAAGTCGATTGTCTATTATTTCTTCCCGGTAATCCATCTTATAATAAATAAGATACTTTTTAATGATTTTCTCACAAGAATTTTTTTTTCAATTCACGAATTTATCCCAATTTTTATGAAGAAATATACTCCGAATCACTTGCCAAATTAAAGTCGAACCGGATTCGGAATTGGTCATAACAACAATTCCATAACCTTTGGTTTTATTAAAAACAGCCAAGGATTTGTGCCCCTTGCTATGTCCGCCATGGTAAAAATACCAACTTTTGCCGGATCGATTTAAAAATAATCCCCTTCCAATCCATGAATGAACAGAAAGATTCGCCGCCGGGATGACAGGATGCAACATATGTTTAATCGCCGATGGCGAAAAAGGACAGATTTGAATTTCGCAATTTTGAATCATTATGAAAAACCTTGCCATGTCACTGGGAGTTGTCCACAATCCGCCTGCACCCAATTCCGGAGTGGAATATTGGGTGATGGGGATTACATTTCCACCGGAATCATGACCGGATACTCTGTCCTGAGGTAATTTTTTAGGATCTTGTAACCATGTTGATGAATTCATTTTGAGCGGTTGGAAAAGATTCTTTTTGGTGAATTCGGTAAAGTTTGTATTTATATTTCTAGTCAAATGTTCCTGAAGTATGGCATACCCTCCACCGGAATATCTGGATTTCTTGCCGGGACTATAATATGTATAAAGACCGGGACCTTTTCCTTGATTGAGCAATTTCATTGAAGAAATGTCTATATTCTCAGGTGAACTCCAATTTTGTCTTTCTGTAATCCCGGAAGAATGACTCAGTAAATTATTAGCTGTTAATTTTTGATTTTCTTTCCAAGAGGAGAGATCCACTCCCTGCTTCTTGGCAAAACCATTCAAACTTGCATTTAAAGAAATATTTTCATTTTCGGCATATTTGAGATAGCTTAAAGCCGTAATCGGTTTGGATAGAGATCCTGCTCTGAAAAGAGTTTTTTTGGTAACCGGAACTTTTGTGTCTTGATCTAATATTCCAAAGTTTTTGGCATATATTATTTTGTAATTTTCGACCAAGGCTATGCCTAAAGCCGGTATATTCTTTTCTCTAAGAATACCTTCCACATTCATGGAGTTGAAGATATCAATATGTTTATGATCGTAGATTGATTCTGTAATGATTGATTTCCAAGATATGAGATCCGCTTTAGTCGTTTTTTTATTGCTAAATAATATAATTCCAATGTTTTCAGCCTTAATACGGTAATACAATAGCCCTGATTGTTTGTTAAGTGAATAATTCCAATAATATTCACCATTGCTATAAACTCCCATTCCATATTGGAATCGATTTGTAGCATAGCTATCTTTCAAAACTGTTGGCTCGATCATGGACTCTATTGAATTTCCTTTCAGTATATTCCCTTGCCACCATTCTTGTTCCCATAAAATAAAATCATCGAAAGAAATTTCTAAACCTAAATTCGAGTCGAACTTGGATTCCTTCATGCCAATGGGATTAAAGAATTCATCTTGGTAGAAGTCTTTCAATGATTGAGATGGATTTATTTTTTGTTGATAGTTATTGATAATTAGTTTTAAAACTTTGGAGTTTTTATTGGACTTAAACCAGTATCCTCCCGGTTCCAATTCACTTCCTTGACCGGAAGTATGATTGAGAAAGGAAGAAATCGGAAGCTTGGTAAAGTCTGACATTAATTCAATCTGATCTTGGGTTAAATAATTAATTGCAGGTTCATCAATATTTAATATTCCTTTTTCTTGCAATTTAAGAATTCCCACAACCAGGAAGAATTGTTCGAGACCGGGTATCTTTATTGGTTTCGTATTCTTTTTTTTATTTCTTAGGATGGGTTTTCCATTTTTAATTAATACAAAACTTCCGCTAAACTTTTCTTTTTTCAATTTCTGATTTAAATTTTTCTGAAACTCGGGTGAATATCCGATTGTTTCTTGTTTTTTACATTGGAATACCAATGCAATAGAAAGATAAGTAATCAATGGAATGATAAAGAAAGTTCGAATCATCGGTCTATAAAAATCATACATTCTGTAATAGCTGAATTTCCTCATCGGTAAGTTCTCTGTATTCACCTAATTTTAGATTTTCATCCAATTTCAATTCACCCATATGGGTTCGTTGCAGGTAAATTACTTCTTTTCCTAATGCGGTAAACATTCTTCTAATCTGTCTAAATTTACCTTCTTGGATTTTTACAACAGCCTCGGCATAATCTTGCTCTTCGCCTGAATGAAGGATTTCCAATTTTGCCGGAAGGCATACATAACCATCATCTATCTGGACACCTTTTTCGAAAGACCTTACATCGGATTGATTTAATACTCCTGTTGTTTTTACATAATAAGTTTTCCAAAAATTATGTTTAGGAGAAGTAAGTTTATGGGCAAGCTTTCCATCGTTGGTAATTAATAGCAGACCTTCAGAATCTTTATCGAGTCTACCTACTGGAAATAAATTTCGATTTTGTTCTCGTTCCGTTAAATATTCCATAACCGTTTTATCTCTAGGATCTTCTGTAGATGAAACACATCCTGTTGGTTTATTGATCATGATAAAATAAAATTCCTTTCGATCCAACACTTCCTCATCAAACGCAATTATATCTTCGTAACTTACTTTTACTTCAGGATTTTTTACAATTTCTCCATTTACTTTCACTCTTTGCTTCCGGATGAAATCTTTAACTTCTTTTCGTGTACCTATTCCTAAGTTACCCAATGCTTTATCCAAACGTTCTTTTTTTATATTCATTTTTATTCCAATAGTTCATAGTTCAATAGTCCCTATTTCATTCCAACCGAATTTCATTCCATCACCGGAATAGGTCTTGCTAGAATGGAGACAATTCGAAGAATATACCCTAGGAGTTTGGAGTATTTCTAAATGATAAATGATAAATTGATACAAGAAACAATTTCTCAATTGGAAAAAGGGCAGGTGCCTTTTCGACGAGATGTAAAACTATCTGTACTTTCTTCATTTAAAATTGGAGGAATTGCCCCTATTGTGGTTGAACCGGAAAATGATAATCAATTGTTCGAGGGTTTGGAAATTTTCAAAAAATTGGATTTGGAATATAAAATTTTAGGTGGTGGTTCCAATTTATTAATTAGTGACCACCCTGATGACTTTATCGTATTGCGGCTTAGTGGAGAGTATAAGAATTACGAAATGGTTTCTGAAGGAGAATTTGAAATTGGTGCCGCAACGAATACCACTCCCACTTTTCGTCAGATTTCACAAAAAGGATACACAGGGGCTGAATTTCTCAGCACAATTCCAGGATGGACGGGAGGTGCAGTAATTCAAAATGCCGGTTGCTATGGTGGCGAGTTACTGGATCTAACCAAACGAGTTGATTTTATTCGTAATGGCAACATCCATTCCAAGACTCCCTCTGAAATTGAATACGGTTATAGATTTACGGAATTTTTGAGGGATAAGGATTCAATTATTTTACGTTTGGTGGTAAATCTTAAGCCGGGTAATTTCGATGAGATTGAAGCATCCCTTAAGGATAAAAGAGATCGCCGAAATTCCTCTCAACCGGAAAATAAAAAAAGTGCAGGTTCTATTTTTAAAAATCCTAATCTAAAAGGGGAAGATGGACAACAAATTAAATCATGGCAATTGATAGATCAAGTTGGTCTGCGCGGAGAAATTCGCGGTGGAGCTCAGATCTCACCGGAACATTGCAATTTTATTGTGAATTTGGGAGATGCTAAGGCTGTAGATGTCTATGACCTCATTCAACTTGTTTTGGAGAAAGTTGAAAAGCAAACAGGCATTGTTCTGGAAAGAGAGGTGGAAGATTTTGGGAAAGTACCTTAAAGCTCATAAAGGGTGATGCTTCCATAGTCTACTTCAATTTCGAAGATCTTCTGCAATGGAATATTTAGTTTTTTAGCCATTGCGATTCTTATCCACCCTCCATGAGTGATTATTGTTTTAAAATTATCTTCATTAGTTGGAACATTTTTAATATCTAATAAAAATTGCTCAACTCTTTCTGAGAATTCAGTCATTATTTCTCCATTAGGTGGTGGAGTGTTCACGAAATCTTTCATCCAATCCGATGATTCAGTCTCGGGTATATCGTCCCAAGAAATACCCTCCCAATCACCAAAATTGTATTCCATCAATCTCTCATCTCTAATGATTGGAGTATCTATATTTAAGGATTTTCGTAATTTCTCAGCAAGCAAAGTGCATCGTTTGCTTGGGCTACTATAGATAGATCCAATTTTTCTGCTAGAATTCTCCGGGCTTAATAAAAATTCACTCAAATTTTTCTGTAATTCTTCCAACTCTCTGGGAAAACTATTGGAAAGGTCTATCTCATATTGACCATAGCAGATGTTATTTGGATTATGAATCCTGGTATGTCTTATTAAAATTAGATTCATTGGATTGGAGTCACTTTTCCGTAGATGGGAATGAATTTCCAGATAGCAATGGTTCCCAAATAAATTGCAATTTCGGAAACCTGTTGAATTCCACCTAGGCAATCACCGGTAAAGCCACCAATCCATTTTTTAAAATATAAAATCATAATAATTTGCATGATCCAAGCTAATAGAAAAGCAAGAACCAAATATTGATTCATTAAAAAAAGCATAGGAATAACCACAAAAATAAAGCTATAAATTAATTCTAAATGAGATAGTTTGGATTCTGCAATAGGCTTTGATTTTGATGAATCATCGAATTGGACATAATCCAAGTTTTGGGCGGCTGAAGAAGCAAGAAACCTGCTTACGGTGTGAGCAAAAAAATATGTCGTAGCCATTAGAGTCAAATCTTCTCTCCCCAAGTCTCTAAGGCATGTAAACTTAATTCCAAGGATAAAAACTACTCCTAATGTACCGTATGTTCCAATTCGGCTGTCTTTCATGATGGAAAGTATACTTTCCTTAGTCCATCCACCACCAAAAGCATCACAGCTATCTGCCCAGCCATCTTCATGAAAACCTCCGGTTATTAAAATGCTCGTAACCATAGTTAATAGAATTGAAAGTTCCAATGAAAATATTTTAATTGCGATAAAAAAAACTAACAAAGATAATCCTGCAACTATCCAACCCATTAAAGGAAAATATTTTCTGGATCGGTTGAGTATATCTTGACTATAATTTCCACTCACCCATTTCGGACAGGGTATTCTTGTAAAAAACATCAAAGCGGAAAAGAAATACAAAACTTCTTTCTTGAAAAAATCCATCATTGGTTGCTCACACCTGCTTCATCAAAACTAGCCATATTATTTATAAAATTAACAGCCGATTCGATGATTGGGTAAGCTACAGCACAACCGGTCCCTTCTCCTAGCCTCATGTTAAGATCAAGTATCGGAGATACATCCAATGCTTCGAGAATTTTCTTATGCCCGGACTCATCAGACCTATGACAGAATATTGCATTCGATAAAATATTTGGTTCCAAACATCTTGCAACAAGAAAACATGCAGAAGCAATGAAACCATCAATCATTAAGATTCGATTCTTTCTATATGAAGCAAGCATGGCTCCAATGATTTGTGCCATCTCAAAACCACCAAATGTTCTAAGTATTTCTAGTGCATCTCGGCTATTATATGCCGCATCATCACTCATGAGGGGAGTTACTCTTAGGTCATGAAATTTTTGAGCTTCATTAAGAATTTTAAATTTTTTCTCCAAACTTTCCCCTGTAACGCCCGTTCCTTTACCTATGCATTCGTTTATGGGAATGTTAAGTACTGAACTCATGATTAGACTTGCCGATGAAGTATTCCCTATACCCATTTCACCAAATCCAATGACATTGCAATTTAGTGATGTTTCTTGAATGGCAATTTCTTTTCCCGACTCAATTGCTTTAGCGCATTCTTCTTCAGTCATTGCGATTTGATTGGCAAAATTCTTGGTTCCCTCGGCTATTTTTCGATTGTAGAAATTGGGTAAGTGAGAATAGTCCGAAAAGTTTCCAATCACACCGGCATCAATAACTTTCAGTTGGATATTATGTTGCTTTGCAAATACATTGATTGCCGCTCCACCTCTTAAAAAATTCAACACCATTTGGTATGTAACTTTTTGTGGGAAGGCGCTAACACCTGACTCGGCAATTCCATGATCACCGGCGAATACCAATATGGTTGGATCAATCAAGCATGGATTGATTGTGTTTTGTACTTGTGCAATCTGTAAAGCGATTGATTCTAATCTCCCCAAGGAACCCGGAGGTTTCGTTTTGTTATCGATTACAGATTGAATGAAGTCTGTGGTAATTATTTTCATTAATAAATGAGTCTTTTAACTCTTTCTTATAAGGAGGGAAGGGTGATAATCTTCCGGTGGTTCGAAACCCAATAGATCCAAAACGATGCCGGCAATATTTGCCAAACCTGGTTGTTCAGCTTTTTCGGAACCCTTTCCAATTAAATTGAGATTCACATCCAATCCATATCTTTTTTTACTGTCAACCAAACAGAAATTAACCGGATTCAATGTATGACTTGTTTTAGGAGAAACATTGCCTTTAGAATCCAGAACGGGTGAGCCGTTATTGTCCAGTTGATACATTTCGTCTGCATTTCCATGGTCTGCTGTTATTAAAAGGACGATTCCTTTTTCTGCACATTTGTCTTTCAATCTACCAATACACTCATCCAAGACTTCCATTGCTTTAATGGTAGCGGGCATATTTCCGGTATGTCCCACCATATCACCATTTGCATAATTGACTCTGTAGAAATCATGTTTATCTTCATTAATAGCTTGAATAAGTTCATCTGTAATTTCTTTGGCTTTCATTTCAGGTTTCTGGTCAAATGGAATCACATCGGATTTGATTTCTACATAAGTTTCTAGCTCTTTATCAAAATATCCACTTTTATTCCCATTCCAAAAATACGTAACATGACCAAATTTTTGTGTTTCTGATATCGCATATTGAGGAATTTTATGGTTTACTAAATACTCACTCATCGTCCTTTGTATGGCCGGGGGTGTTACCAAATACTGTGGTGGAACCAATAAATCACCGTCATATTGCATCATACCGGCGAATTCTGTTTTTGGAAAACGGATTCTATCGAAGTATTGAAAATCTTCTTCGGTAAACGCTCTGGAAATTTCTATGGCTCGATCTCCTCTGAAGTTGAAGAATATTACTGAATCTTTATCTTCTATCGTTCCGATTGGCTTTCCTGATTTTTCAATTACAAAAGCAGGTAGGTATTGATCAATCACTTGCGGGTCTTCTTTTCGAAATGATTCAATAGCTGACTTGGCAGATGGAAATTTTTTTCCTTCTCCTAAAACATGAGTTTTCCAACCTCTCTCTACCATACTCCAATCCGCTTCATAACGATCCATTGTGATTGTCATTCGACCCCCACCACTGGCTATTGCTATATCCATACCATTATTCTTTAAGTTATCTAAAAAGGATTCAAATGGTTCCAAATATTCCAGTGCGGATTTTTCCGGAACATCTCTTCCATCCAATAAGATATGAATTCTGATTTTCCTGATGCCTTCACTTCCGGCAATTTCAATCATTTTTTTTAGGTGATCTATATGTGCATGAACATTACCATCCGAAAACAATCCCAAAAAATGCAGAGTTGAATTATTTAGAATTGAATTAGAAATTAGTTTTTTCCAAATCTCTCCCTCGAACAGTGATCTATCATCAATCGAATTAGCGACTAATTTGGCTCCTTGATCATAAATTCTTCCGCATCCAAGGACATTATGTCCTACTTCGGAGTTCCCCATATCTTCATCACTGGGCATTCCAACAGCTTTTCCATGAGCTAATATTTGAATTGTAGGCTCCCCTTTCCATAGCGAATTGAGAACAGGAAGTTTAGCGGCATTTACGGCATTGCCTTGCTCTTTTCCACGATCAATACTTCCTACACCATCTAAGACAACAAGGAGGACTTTGTTTTTAGTTACATTTTCTTTGGATTTAAGTTGAATCATTTTTTTCATTTCCTATAGGATTTATATCGGTCTGCTTATTACAATAATACTTTCTTCATCACCATCTTTATTTCGAATTAGATCCATCATAATATAAATTTTTATATTCGTTCCGTTCTTATGAACTACTTCCCTTTCTTCGGAGTAAGTTTCCGAATTGTTAACATGCTCTGTAATCGATTTCCTCTTATCTGAGCTAATATTAGGAAGTAGTAAATCGAAAAAATTCCCTCCCATTACCTCAGATTCTGTGTATCCAAAGAGAGACCCGGAAAATAAATTCCAACTTTTGATTTTAAAATTTCTATCCATTGTGATAATAGATTCTCGCATAATTTCCAGAATATCACTTTGAAATTTAAATTTGTTTCTTAAAAAATCATCAGTTCTTTTCAGTTCAGTAATATCTATTATAGAGATTACTATTCCATTTACTCTTTTATCCAATGTTCTGTAGGGTAGAAATCTAATTAAAAAAGATTGCTCTATTTTATTTTCATGAGAAACGAATAATTCTTTTTCGATGGGAATGAGGGATTCTAAAACTTTCTTCGATTCTTCATGGAGAGATATTGACTCTTTAAAAATATGCGAGATGTGAGAGATCGGTCTTCCCTTGTCCGAAGGCATTAAGTTGATGATTTTTTGAGCGGCAGGAGTGAATTTCCTTATTTTCATTTCATCGTCCAGGAATACAACACCAATGTCTGTATTGGACAAGAGGTTGTTAATGTCATTATTCAATTCTGTGAGTTCCATGATTTTGCCCTGGTGCTCTGAATTGAGAGTAACTAGTTCCTCATTCACAGATTGTAGTTCTTCATTAGTTGATTGAAGTTCTTCGTTGGCGGCTAATAATTCTTCGTTGGTTGCTTGAAGTTCTTCGTTTGAGGTTTCCAATTGTTCAATAGTAGCCTGCAAATTTTCTCGGTTGAATTCCAGTTCTTGTTCCAACTCAATAATTCTCTGATGAACATTTTCATCAAAACTATAACTTTCTGTATTTTTATCGTAAAGAGAGAGTTTAGTTTGTTGGTTTTGAGACTCCTCAAATATTACTACCGCCAATTTATTTAGGTTGTCATCATTAGGAACAGGTTGGATAATAAGATTAATAGTCTTTTTATAAAATTCTTCTTGAAGCGCGATATTCTTATATACAACTTCTTTGTTATCGAAAAAACATTTTCTTAATCCGGTAGTAAGAGCAATCTTGATACTTCGATCTACCATGGAAGTAATTTCAAAATTCACTTTACCTGACTGCATTTTTACAAATGGATTGATATTGCCAACAACATGCATGATTTGAAAAGTTTCGTTCACAATGGCACATGGGGGTAGATATTTTTCGAGGATGCCCGTAAATAATTTATCCAGAGTTTTATCATTCTTTTGACTTTTGGAGGAAATCGAATTGGAATAGATATTCTTATAAGATAATCCTCCATTCTCAGGAGATATTGGATTTAATGAATAATTTAAATTGCCCGGCTTGGTTAGAAAAATTTTCCATTTTGCATCTATTTCTTCAAAGTATCCGGATAAATCTCCTAAAGACTCACTAGATCCCAGAAACAATACACCATTGGTGATTAAAGAAAAGTGAAACATTTGAATTATTTTTTTCTGAGTTTCAGGCTGTACATAAATCATGAAATTTCTACAGGAGATAAGATCTATACGCGAAAATGGAGGATCCTTGATTAGATTTTGAGGAGCAAATATCACCATTTCTCTAATCTCAGGACTGATCTGATAAATATTTCCCTTTTTTATGAAATAATTTTTTAATCTTTCTTCAGATATATCTGCAGCAATGCTATCTGTATAGCTCCCGGTTCCTGCTGTTTTCAATGCAAATGGATCAACGTCGGTTGCAAAGATTTTAACATCGAACCAAATGTTATTTTTTTTCATATATTCTTTTACAAGTATAGCCAGGGAATATGCTTCTTCTCCCGTAGAACAGGCGGTAACCCAAATACGAACCTGATCTCTCTTTTGCTTATTTTTAAAAAGTTTGGGCAGAGTCTTTTCTTCTATAATGGTAAATGCCTCAATATCTCGAAAGAAATTCGTTACTCCTATGAGCAATTCTCTTTGGAGAATTTCAATTTCTTTTGGATTTTTTTCAATATACTCTGTGTATTCAGATAATTTATCTATCTGATTGAGGCTCATTCGTCTGGATATTCTTCGTGTAACGGTTGCACTCTTGTAAAATGAGAAGTCAACACCTGATACTTTCTTTATCTGCGACAGGATAGAATCATAATGGTCTTCATCACCTATTCTCAATGGCTCAATTTCCCGGACAGTAAGAGGATGATCAACAAATCTTAAAAGTGTAGTTGCCATTTTATCAACCGGAAGAATAAAATCGACCAGACCGGTTGCTATTGCACTCCTTGGCATACCATCGAACTTTGCTTCATTTTCTTCTTGAACAATAACCATTCCTCCTCTTTCTTTAATTTTTCGAATCCCCCGTGTTCCATCAGAACCGGTTCCGGATAGAATGATTGCTATCGCTTTATCTCCTTGGTCTTGGGCTAGCGTAATCAAAAAGTTATCAATAGGTAGATTTAAATTTCCTGGAGTGTGCTGAATATCCGCTAAATTTAAAAATCCATTTTCTATTGTTATATTTTTTTTGGGTGGTATGAGATAAATATTTCCCGGCAATACCTTCATCTCATGGGTAGCTTGTTGGATAGGTATATTGGTGTGCTTACTTAATAATTCCACCATCATACTTTTGTAATCAGGAGATAAATGCTGAACAACTACGAACGAGATTTTGGGAGAAGGCTCCATACCTCTAAAGAGATTTTCTAAAGCTTCCAATCCGCTGGCAGATGCACCTATGCCAATTATAGAATAATCCGCTGGATTGTGTCTTGTCATTATAAGTCCAAGATAGCCGGAATTCACCTAAGTAAAAGTATTTTTTTCGGAATTTAGAAGTTGTACTAATTCAGATTTCAAAAATAGATGTTTTTAAAAAAAGATTGTAAATTTATTCATTTATTTCAAAATTGTGCTACTATGCACGCAAATGAAACATTAATACAAAAATTTTACCAAGCATTTCAAGAAAGAAATGCTCAGACCATGGGAGATTCGTATTCGGACGATGCTCATTTTTCAGATCCGGTTTTTCCTGATCTGAACGGAAAAGAAATCTATGGAATGTGGGCAATGCTACTCGAAGGTATGGATCCTGAAGGAAAAATTTCCTGCTCGAATGTAGTAGCTGATGATGCAAAGGGATCCGCCGATTGGGAAGCAATTTACAAATTTTCCAAGACGGGTAGAACCATTCACAACAAAATTCATGCAGAATTTCAATTCTCCAATGGAAAAATTGTTAATCATAAAGATGATTTTTCATTTTTTAAATGGGCTAGAATGGCATTTGGTTTCAAAGGTCTACTACTTGGTTGGACTCCCCTATTGAAAAATAAAGTTAGGGACGAAGTTTCCAAGACTCTTAAGATGTATATGAAAAGGCGCCGTATTAAATAAAATCCAAATTTGTAAATTTAGGTTCTTATTCTATTTCGGTAGTATCAACACTTGGTGGAGGAAGCCATACTCTTCTTTTGGCTTCCCTTTTCTCGTCCAAGTTTTCTTTTAATCTTTTCCAAATCAGCGAATCTTTATCACTCCTGAGTCCACTTTGTATCTGTGAATAAGCCTTTTCCAATTTATCGGACTCTAAATATATCCTGGTTATTTCTTGCTCCAGACTCAAAATTTCATCTTGATTGGAACCGGCTTTGGCAATGGCAATTAATTTTTCCAGCGTAGCAATTGTCTCATTGTAATTTTTGGCAGAATCATAAATAGGAAATATCTTTTTCAATATTGATACTCTATATTTAGGTACTTCCGACAATTTGTTCAGAAGATCAATGTGATTGTGTGAGGGAGTTGTGTAGTTTAAAGAGTTATAGGCTTTCCTTACCGAGATATCGTCTAACTCCCCAAACTTAAGCATTAAGTTGAAGCAATTAAGCGCTTCTGCATGATAATTGTTCTTCGAATAATGGTGGCAATAGCTGTGGATAGAATCTCGTATCAATCTTCTGAATGTTTGTATTTCGGTTTTAAAGCTACCATAAGCATATTTTTCCATATTGTTTAAAGCTGTATGATATTCTTCAAAATTTTCAATATTATCTAATTTATCCAAAATTGTATTTACTTTTCCATCACCTGAAAATTCTGAGTTCCAATTGGGTTGGTTAACTTTATTGGAATAGTATATCTTAAAACCGGGAAAAGATCTGTAACTTAATTGAGTTGAATGGCTCTCATATGAATGATCATTTCTGGAGATTAGATAATAAGGAAATTTATTTTTGTCCAGGTAATTTCTATAATAGCTAAGGTATGTATAGTTTTTGTCATCATCTCCAATTATAGGGATAAGTCCTTTTAATTCATCTAAACTTGGATAGTGATCTTTTTCTTCATCTTGGGGTAATCCGGAATGAATGAATATGAATTTGGATGAGTCTTCCCATATATCAGCCAACAAATATGGAATCGGTTTTGAAATGTTCGATTTAGGTTTAGAAATAACTTTGAACGAATATACTACCGGAGTTTTGAATAAAAAAACAGAAAGTAAAATAGCAATCAATATCGGTAGATGAATACTCGGAGGTGTCAGGTGAAAGGACA
>JAFIGA010000186.1 GCA_020831715.1 Leptospira sp.
GCCCTGAATGAAACAAATATGCGAAAGAAATTTTGCCATATGCTGGATGGTCGATTCGTCCTTTCCCATCCACAGCAAAGTCGCCTACTTTGGTAAGAATATCTTCAATTTCCAAAACTCCGTGAGCCGATGAATCAATCAAAATATCCGTGATCAAAACTCCTGTGTCTCCTCCCTCCAAGCCATAGTATTTCAATGTGGTCTTGTCCGAAATGGGTCGGTATAAAAAACCTTTAAATGGAAACAGTTGTTTTTCTTTGATGAAATGGTGAATGATCTGACTCGGAATGATTTTTCCTTTTCCCGTGCCTGAATTGAAGTCATGCAATAATCCTATGATCTTACCGTTGGTAGAAATGACCATTTCTCCGTTGCCGGAGAGTTTTTCATTGGAATTGAATTCCAAATAAGGAAGGTCGACTCTAGCTTCCGGGTAATGACCCATAGAAAGATTTTCTACTTTTCCCGCTGAGTATTTCAATTCCCCATTCCCACCTAGAGATAAAGCATGGGATTCAATTTTATTCAGGATAGAATTTGGAAATTCGGAAACTTCTATATTTAAAAATATATTATCAGGGTTCAAAACTCGAATGATGGCAAGGTCTGATTCATAATCCAGACGAACCAATTCTGCGGTTTTAGCCGAGCTTTCTTCCACACTCCTTACTTCTATTAGGGTATGGTTGGACAGAAGGCTTGCCGGAACCAAGAGTAGATCCTCACCAATATAACTGCCCAATCCGAATCTTATAGAGGGATTTTTCTTTCTCCAAGGAGTTCGGAAGTCCGGATCTTGGAATGTTATTTTAAGTTGTAGTTGGTAATTTTCTTTGCCGGGAGTAGTAGCTTCCGTGCCGGAAGTTTCAGCCTTGAGTGATTTTGCACTGCAAGATAAAGTCAAAGAAAATAGACATAAGAAGATAAAATTAACTGTTAAAAGGTTTTGCATGTATTTATTCCGGAACATTATAGGACCTCTTAATCTCTATATCTGCCAATCTCGCTTTTTCCAAATCAATCACCAAAGGAAAGTTAAGATCCAAAAATTCCAATTTTAAATATTTGGACTTGGAATCTTTTACTACGGATTCCAGATCACTTAGCTCATTGATTTCTTTACCGTTGGCTTTCGTTACTATTAGATTTTGAAAGTATTCTGCATGGGAGTTGATAGGATGATCCAATTTTCTGTAGAATACTACATCCGATTTTTTCTTTCCATTCCATCCATCTTCAATGAAATTGTAAAACCTATAGAGTAATTGACTTCCTCCGGATGTATTGCTTCCTCTTCCCCAAGCTATGAGAAGATCGCGAGACATTTCTTGAAAAACAAGTCCACCCACCAAGACATAAGGATAGGGTTTGTCATAGCTATGCCTCATATAATCAAAGTCAGGCATTCTTTTTGCAGGGAAATCAAGTGTCATCTTCTTTCCATTTCTATAGATTTCGAATTGGATCTTGTCCCCGGCAAATTTATTGTCAATGATTTCTATAAACTCAATTCTTGTATCTCGATCTAGCTTGACAGTTCCATTTCTGGCTATTTTTTTCCCATCCAAACTCAAGAGTAGGTCGCCCTCATGGAGATAGTTGTGTGCGGAGCCTCCGGCAAAAACTCTGGTGACCCACACCCCCTCCAAGGTATCGGGAATCTTGAGGGCTTCTCGGTAGTCTTTGTTGAAAGAGTTGGTATAGCGAATTCCCAATTCCACATAACCATCATACACTCCGTTGGATATATCTTTTAGAAAATGATTCACAACTGTGGTAGGAATTATATAGCCGATGTTTTCTCCCTTACTTGCCACTTGGAAGGCAACGCCCACCACTTTGTTATCTTGAATGGCAGGACCCCCGGAATTGCCCGGGTTGATAGCGGCATCCACTTGGATTACGAGATGGCTATCCACTTGAGAGTGAGCATAGGTGGATTGTTCTTTTCGGGAGACAATTCCTCGACTTACGGAGATTTTACTTCCTCCAATGGGAAAGCCCACAACTAATACGGGAGTATTCAACTCGGGGATATCGCCAATTTCCAGCGGAATAGAGCCCTCATAGAAATCCTCTCCTGTGGCTTCGAGGATCGCCAGATCACAATCATGAGCTATGAATTTCACCTTCGCTTCAAACCATTCAGTCTGATTGTATCTTTGGATTTGGATGAATTTGGCATTGGATACAACATGTGCGTTGGTAAGAACCTGATTTCCTTCAATTATGAAGCCACTACCACCGGCACCCATCACCTGACCCGGGTTCCAGGGAGAGTAAGCGTCGTGGCTTTGAGAAAATGTTCGTATCTGAACAACGGATTTTCTAATCTGGTCGAAGTCTGCTTTTGGCGTAATTGACGATATTTTTTATGAAAAAAAAGTAGTCAAGAATAGGAATAAAATTAGAAATAGAATACTTCGCATAAAACAAAGGTGAAATATTTCGTGATATTGTCGATCTTTCTTGCATAACTTATGGATACATTTTTTCAATTATTATCTATTATAATTTTGGTGATAAGCTTACTAATTGGCATCATTGCGCTTACCAGAAGACCAAGATCCGGTATGAAAAATAGTTTTTCCTTTGTTTGCTTTCTGTTTTTTATTTCAAATCTGTTCGTAACTCTGGAGGATGGATATGGAATCATAGTTTTTAATTCATATAGAGAATTTTTCAGTTACTTGCAATATATAACTATCCTTTTTTTCGTCTTTTACTTTCCAAATCACTTCAGAAATATGCCCGGAATCAATCAATTGATTTGGTTCGTACTGGGCGGTATTCTCAGCAGTGGGATCTATGAGTTTTGCATCATTGGGCAGGATAAGATTCGTTCCATTATTGTTTTTTTTACTTTGTACTCGATTGCCGGATTTATAATATATTTAAAGACTTGGAAATATTTTTCGAACATTAAGTCCTTTATGCGTTCTTCGATTTTAATGTATGCTCTAGTTTTGTTATTTTTTATATTGCAATTATTATGGATGGAAGAATCTGTTAATACCTTTCAACCATTGCAATATTGGAATCTTCTCTTTTTACTCATTTTTCTCTCTTTTTTAGCTCATTTCACTTTTCGTTCCAATTATGTTTCTATTCCACTTTCCACACTTTTCGAAAGAACAGAAAAAGTTCTGCACTTGATAGAACCCGCTAATAAAAAAGGTTCAGCAATTTTAAAATCCAAGTTAATCGAATATTATGAAGGATCTAGATTAAAAGACTTCGTTGAGGAATTTCACTTCCATCTATTAGTGGATGAAACCTTGGACAATGCGATTGAGCATGGTGGTAAAAGATCCTATGACGACATAACCATTTATGTATTTGAATCCAAAAAGTTTACGGATATTTATGTGATTGACAGGGGGAAGGGTTTTAATCCCAAGAAGATCCCCAATCCACTCAGCCAAGATAGAAAAATGGTTCCCTCAGGTAGAGGGATTCACATTTTAAAAGGCTTATTTAAAGTTAGATGGAATTTCTTGGGAAATGAAGTATGTGTTCGAATTCCTAGTCCCCTTCAAAAGAGCAAAGAGAAAAAATAGGAATTTTTAATTCTTTTTCTATCTTAGCCGAGCCACCAAGATCGGGAAGATCTACAATAACAGCTGCTTCATGTACATCGGCTCCTAATTTTTTAATCAATTGAATAGAAGCAATGAGAGTTCCGCCGGTTGCTATCAAGTCATCCATGATTAAGAATTTATCACCTGGGCGAGCGGCATCTTTATGGATTTCAATGTGATCCACTCCGTATTCCAAAGCATATTCTTGGGAAAGTGTTTCACCGGGCAACTTCCCTTTTTTTCTGATGGGAACGAATCCTATTCCCAATTGGAATGCAAGAGCGGCACCAAAAATAAAGCCACGTGCTTCGATTCCTGCAACTTTTGTGATTCCTTGGTTTTGGTATCTGTTCACAAAAGATCCAATAGTTAGCTTCAATCCTTCCGGATCGATGAGTAGAGAAGTGATATCTCTGAATTGAATTCCCGGTTTTGGGTAATCTGGAATAGTTCTTATTTTGGACTTGATGATCGACATATCTTCAAGTTTGGGATTCCTTAGAATTCAGACAAGAAAAAATAAATCAAAATCATCGCAGTTTTTCATTGTTTTTGTGTCTATCTTTGTCCCTTGTCGAATTTTTTTCCAATGTTTTAATTAATTCTTCTGTTAGGGATACGCCGGTTTGGTTGGCAAGACAGATCAAGACAAAGAGAATATCTCCCATTTCTTTTTTAAAACCTTCCGGGTCTTCTCCTGCTTTGTAGGATTGGTCTCCAAATTTTCGGGCAAAATGTCTGGATAGTTCACCCACTTCTTCATTCAATACAGCGAGATTGGTAAGTTCCGAAAAGTATCGGACCCCAATATTTTTAATATAATCATCAACCGCTTTTTGAGCTTCTTCTATTGTCATTTTTTTGCTGGAGGGAGCAAAGTGTTTGTTTTAATACGATCGCGAAGAATTTTTCCCAATGCCGAGGAAAATATTTCCATTCCTGCCTTGTTCAGATGAATTAAATCAAAACAAAAGTCACCATTATTCGGTCCATCCAAAAGAGATTCCAAATCAATGATATCGGCTTTTTCATAACCTAATTTATTTTGTGTGACTTGATCCAATTCTTTTTTCCAAAGAGGCATTCTTCTATCTTTTCCAAAATGATAGATGATTTCACTGTAAGGAGCGAATACATGGATCACAGCAATTTTTTCTTGGGGAATTTGTTCGTATATTTTACCCAGTCTTCTGAAATACCTTTGCGTTCTTTCCGTACTTCCCATTTCATCGGTGGTAGATCTGGAAAGTATACAAGTATCGAAAAGCATTTTTTTATGACGGTCATTTGACCCCTCAGGAATGGGCTCTCCATTTGCAGGATTGGTTCTTTCTATACACTCTTCTACAGTCCTTACTCCATAAGCCGATACCGTTTCAGTATGTGGATTGTCATAGTCCCATAGTTCTGTATTTGGCTCTCTCCATTCTCGTCCTAGGAATTTAATCCTTTCTTGTGGATCTGTTAGAAAATCCTTCATGTCTCTTCGATAAGCAATGGATTTAAATATCAAATACATGATATCTTGCCAATTGTATTTGTATTCAAAATCTTTGATGATTGAAATGGCGTTCCAATTGTCCAATTCGGAAAGCATGGCAAGAGTCGGAAGGATCAACTCATTTCGATCCACCCAAGGCATTCCGGCTTCCATTACATGAAGGATTGCTTTGGTGTTGGGGAATTTTTTTAGATACTTGGCAACGACTTGATCTTGCACCACCAATTCTGAACCGGGAATTGCAAGAGTCTGTACAGTATAGCCTGTATCTTTTATTTCTTCGTTTAATATACGAACAGACAGCCCTTCGAAAGCTACCGAGGTTCCCAGTATAAGAATATCCGGATCCAATTTATCTTGAACATTCAATGCATGAGCGGTGATTCGATTTACGTTGGCTGCATAAGAATTCTTTTTTAAAAATGGTTTATAAGCGCCAAGTTGGAGGCAGAGTTCCATCGAAAATAGAATAATCAGAGCAGACAAGATTCTTTTATCCAGTATAAAGCGAATGTATTCTTTCATATTGTTCTCCTCCTTATCATATTAGAATGCAAAATACAGAAAGTTCTGGCTTTCTGTAACTCCGAAAATTAATATCAATAGAACATTGACGATTATGAATAATGGAAATACCCAAGCTTTTTTATGACCTCTAACCCATTCTACTTTACGTTTAGAGAATACATAGCTGGCTATGAAGCATATAACAAGCACTATCCCAAAATGATAATTTTGATAGTCATTTATAGAATTGTTACCCGATCCCATAAACACCATGGATTTCATGATTTCAATAGCTTTTTCCATTGTCTCAGCTCGAAACATTGCGAATCCGAAAGCAAGACAGAACATTGTAAAAATTCTTGCCCATAGATCATATACAATACCGCCTTTTTCATTGATCCAGAGGGCAAATTTTGTCCTCGAGTATTCCCGAAAAGCAGTAAGCATTACCGCTTGCCATATACCCCAAGCTACATAGTGGTAGGCGGCTCCATGCCACAATCCGGCAAAGAGCCAAGTAATATAAAGGTTTCGATAAGTGAGAAATGCCGATCCTTTAGAGCCACCTAACGGAATAAAGATGTAATCTCGTATCCAAGTAGAGAATGATATATGCCATTTACTCCAATGTTCTCCTATGTTTCTCACAGACATGGGAAAATTAAAATTGGCATCGAATTTAAAACCAAATAATCTAGCCACCCCAATGGCAATATCAGTATAACCCGCGAAATCAAAATAGATCTGCCAACCAAAAGCAAGCACTCCTGTCCAGATTTCCAAGGGGTTCATGGTTGCATAATTTGCAAATGTATGATCTACAACTTTTCCCAAATTATCCGCAAATACAATCTTTCTGGTAAAACCGATCAGAATCAAAGAAACTGCTTCCTCAATATTTTCCTTTAAAACTACAAGTCGGTTGTCCAAGTCTCGAAAAAAGGTTTCCGCTCTTACAATCGGACCCGCCACCAATTGAGGGAAGAAGGCAACATACATGGAAAAGTCCAAGAAAGATTCTCTGGGCTCAATTCTTCTGTTGTACACATCGATCGTATAACTCATAGATTGGAAGGTGTAAAATGAAATTCCCACAGGGAGAATAATATCTATATTATTGAATTGAAAATCCCCATGCAAGAAGACATCATTGATTAAGCCCAAAAAGAAATTTGTGTATTTGAAATAAGTCAATATTCCAAGATTTGTAATTAGGGATGTGATTAAGAAAATTTTCCTTCTGGACTGAGGTTCATCGGTTCTTGCCATCCATCTAGCGGCAAAATAATCCACAACAGTACTAACCAGTAGAATCCCAATGTAAAGATTGATCCCATATTCACAGAATAGCTTATCGATCCAAAAATCAAATCCAACTTCTCTATAGGCATCGCATTTGATGGTTGCCGGTTGCCATCCCATGTAAAAAATATAACTGGATATTAATAAAACAACTCTCTGCCATCGGTTTTTGAGCAGATTTCCCAGAATCAGAACAATAACAAAGAATATTAAAAATTGAGTAGAATTAAAAAGCATGGAGTTTTTTGATTTCTCCTGCTATTTTTTGAGACGTATCTTCCCATGTCCAGTCATTCGAATTCCAAGTTCTCTTGGGTCTTGGATTATTCCAATATTCAAGAAGTGCTTTATTCCAAGATTCCTTACTTGTTGTAGGCCTAACGATTTGGTCGTATTTTAAATTGAGTATCTCGGAAAAGACAGGAATATCCGATGCGATGCAATTCTTTCCTTCTCTCATAGCTTCGAGAATAGGAAGCCCAAATCCTTCGTGAATAGAAGGAAATAGAAAACCGGAATTGTTTTTATAAAGCCAGGATAGATGCTCTTCCGAAGGATTTTCCAAAAAGTAAATCCCTCTGGCTCTAAAGTCTCCTCTGAGAAGTGCCTCTCGAAGTAAATTCTCTTCCAATCCCCAACCGGCTCTACCTGCGGCGACCAAATTATATGGATAATTGGGGTATTCTTCTCTCAATTCCAAATAGGCATTGATCAATGTTTTCAAATTTTTTCGAGGCTCTAAGGTTCCAAGTGTAAACAAAAACTTCCCAAACTTGGCAGAATTTTCTGGTGCTTTTGGTTCTGCAATTTCGGATACACCGGGATAGACAAGGATACATTTTGCTTTATACTTGGGATAGAACTTTACAATATCATTGATCGTGTTTTTGGAAAGACACAGAACCGAGTCTGCATTTTTCAGAGATCTTTTGGAGAGTAGTTTATGTTGGATGAGATTCCATTTAGCCATTGTTTGTGGAGCAGACTTCACATTTAGATCGTGGTAATTCACCATATTCGGACAGAATTTGCCCCATGCCGGCAGAAGCTGTAAAGTTCCCCAGAGCAACCCCGCATTGCAAAAGTAACTTTTCCATGGGAAAACTGTGTGAAGCCAAATTGGTCCGGGTATATAAGACTTGGTAGAGACGACTTCTACACCCGGCAGTGTCAATAAATTCTCGAATACAGGGTGTATGCCTTTGTGGCTAAAGAGAAGGAATTTGTATTTGGAAGGATCTTTTCCCAGAATTTCCAATACTTCGGCAAGGTAACGACTATTGCCTGTTACTCCAAATGCAAGCGGTCTTGCATCGACGGCAACTCGCACAGGTGAACCGGATCCTTGAGATTCATCCTCTGTGTGACCGGCTGTCAAGAAGAAAAGTATAATACCGCCATATAGCAAGCTAGACACCATGAGAGCCGATGATTCTCCCAAGCCACCAATGAAATTTCGATTGGTTAAGAATAAGAATGCCAGCCCGATATAAAACCATTTTTTCTCTCGGGAGCTCATTCCACCTTGTAGATATTCCAGAAATAAATAGAATAAGGGAAAAAGAAAAAAACTAAACGAGTGAATCCAAGCTATTCCACTGAATAAAACCGATAGAATGAAAAGTAAAGACAATACTTTCTCCGAGCTTGGCTTTTGAAAATTGCTATATAAAGATCTTAAAAGGGTGATTCCAAAAATAATGAAAATGATTTTGAAGATATTTTTTACTGTATCCTGAGAGAGTTCCACCCAAGGCATAGAATAAATAGGCTGGCTGATATCGGCAAAGGGCAGGAAGTATTTCGCCAAGGTTGCAATTATGCTTTGGTTATTTTGCCAGGAGCGAAATATTGGATTCTGCATAGCATTGTTTAAAACCAAGTCGTTCCAGTTCGTCAAATAACGGATATTATCTTCCCAAGAATAGATGCCGGGAAGTAATAGCCATCCCACCAAAAAAACCGCAGTCCAAACTAAACTCATCCAACGTCTTTTCCAGAAAAAATAAACAAGAAATACTGCCGGCGTTAGTTTTATAGCGATAGCTAAGGAAAGAGAGAGTCCGCTGAGTATGGATCGATTGGTATATACTGCCAAAAGAATCAGGAAAAGTAGAATGAAGGCTACTTGATTGTTATTAATATGATTTTCCAAGAATCGAAACGAAAAAATAAGGGCAAGTGTTAGGCTTCCCCAAAATATTTTTGGATCATATTTTCTTCTAGTTTGTATATAGATCAATAAGATTGACAATAGTAAAAAAAGGTAATTGATTATGCCGAAAAAGCGAGCGGCATTTTCATATTCCCAATCTGATATTGGAATGAGTAGAAAGGCAAATGTTGGTGGGTAGATATAGCTACCCACAGAGTCTTTGATGGACTCGATGTACTGAAAATTTTCCGGTAGGAATAGATCTTCTATGGATTTGATTTTTTTTTGGAGACTTTTTACTTCTTCAAAGGTGTAGATGTCTTGCGATTGAACAAATTTTTGAGAAGCTACAAAGTAGTCTTTAAAATCTGATTTTTTGGTGGTTTTAGTGAAAGAATTCCATCCAATCAAGACCAATAGAATTCCAACAATGACTCGCAGATACATATAGAACCACTAGACAATATACCCCCTTGTTTTCAACCTTTCCTTGATGATCGATTTAGAAGAATTTGACTTTTCTTTGGACGAGAGTAGGATCGCAAGATACCCCAGTAAAGAGAGGGATTCCTCTCAGCTTATGGTTTTGAATCGAAAAACCGGTAGCATCACAATTGAACCATTCTTTCGAAATATTGAAAAATATCTCTTACCGGGAGATAGAATTTTTTTCAATGAAACTAAGGTTTCGGCGAGGAGGGTATACCTCAGAGCCGGAAAAGATGGAATTAGAATTCATGAAACAATTTTCTTGGAAGAAGAAGGGTCAAATTGGCTTTGTCTAATTCGAAATTCCAAGAAATTAAAGATGGGAGATTATCTGCTTTCTCCCGAAGGAAGTAAAAAATTTCGTTGCGAAGGTAAAAAAGACCAATACATAATTTTGCAACCCTCTGAAACTATAGGTGAAGAATTCTTTGAAAGAGAGGGAAATCTTCCGATTCCACCCTATCTAAAAAGAGAGGCAGAAGAACTCGATAAAGATAGATACCAAACAATCTTTGCAAAAACCACAGGATCAGTTGCCGCACCCACTGCCGGTTTGCATATGAGCAATGATTTGAAAAATAAATTGGAATCAAAGGGTGTAGAATTTTTCCCGCTACATCTGCGTATTGGTTTTGGAACATTTCAGCCACTAACGGAAGATAATTTAAAAGAAAAAAAATTGCACAAAGAAGAAATCTCTATACCTGCTCAAACTATAGCGGCGCATAAAGAATCGAGGGAGCAATCACGCAGAAGAATTGCCCTAGGAACCACTACCTTGCGAGCATTGGAAGCCATGCATCGGGACAAAAGTTTGAATAATAATCCAAATTTCAACTCGGGAAAAGATTGGATCGGAGAAACAGATATTTTCTTGTCTCCCGGTGATCAAATTGACACAATTGATGGTATAATTACAAATTTTCACTTGCCAAAATCAAGTTTGATACTTTTGGTTTCTGCATTTGCCGGAGTATCCTTGATCCGCGAAGCATATCAAATGGCTTTGGAAAAAAATTTTAGATTCTTCTCCTATGGGGATGCAATGCTAATTTTATAAATTAGCTCGCTTGGTGTAAAATTTAGTTTTACATAGCATTGGAGATGTCGAAAATAACCATTAGGTCATGTTTTTCAGTGCATCCCTCAATCCCAAAAAGTCGATATTAATCTCCTTTCTTTCCGGAGTGGGGCTTCTTGCGGTTGTCGGAATTGCTCCTACTAGGGAAGAGATTCAGACCGAAAAAAAAGAAATCATTTTAGAATCTAAATCGGATGAAAATTCTAGAAATGGCAGTTTCAAAAGAGCGATTCAAGAACAATCCGAACATAAGAAAGAAAAAACACCTTCTCTTCTCAATTTAAGAATTAAGTCCGAAGATTTATTAGAATACCAAAAAGACTATCAAATCAGAAGAGAAAAGCTCGGACCGCTCAGTCAAACTTATGGAAAAATACTTAGTATAAAAAATTATACTCCCGAAAGATTAATTTTGAATCGTAACGATAGTATTCTGTCAAGAAGTTTGCAGTGGAAAGAAGGTAATTCAACAGTTCAAGCATCACATACATTTCAGCCTAACACATTCTCATCGCAAATATGGGTTGCCAACAATCCATTTAGATCCAGGAGGATACATACAAACAATTTGGAATATTTAGATATTGATATTCCAATTTCAAAATCTGTTTCGGCTGTATTTACATCATCATCGGGAGATGTTTTTGATGACAGAAGAAGAGAAGGTAGAATGGGCAATTTTGCGCTGGCGGGAATCAGTCTTAATAAAGGAGACGTAATCTCTACTCGCTTTGTTGCAGGCGATCCCAATCTTCAGTTGCATAGCCAACAAAGGTCTCCTGGATATTTTGGGGCAACCAATGTTCAGACATTCAAAGAAATGGGTTTTAGTGAGAGGGAAGCATCTCAATTGCGATCCTTTGAGTGGCAGACCAACATCAAACCAACAAAATCCGTCAGGATACAAACTGCTCTCTATAACAATCCAAGTATGAATGTCAATCAATCTAGACAGCAGAATTCATCTATGCCGGATTCCGGAAGAATGTCTATGTTCTTCGGTGAGAAGAGAATGATCATGAATGTTAAATATGATTACCAAATGTCTCAACAAAATCTAAGGCAGATTATGACACAGTGGCAGCCACAACAAGACTCTGCATCGGTAGGATTTATATTTTTCTTGGATCCTAGTCAGAAATATTCGGTATACCTCGGAGGAAATCAATTTAACATTGCCGATAGATTTCAAAATAACACCAATCGAGATGCTCCGGGTCAGATGCCTGCATCATTTACTGCATCATTTAGAGGAAAGACAAGTGGTAGAGAACAATCAAGTTTCTTTGTAAATTTCCAAAATCAACCACCGGGAGTCTGGGGTGTTGGTATGCCCAACCAGATGATGCAACAAGACCAAGCCAATCAAGGTTCTAAGTCATTTTATGAATATGCGACTACCCTTGGATTGGAAGTTAATTTTTAGGAAGATAAATTATGCGAATGAAAACTATTCAGAAAATTTTAATACCATGTATTATCGTATTTGCAAGTTCTTGTTTTTGGGATGACGAAAGAAGAAGATCCAATCGTTCTCCTGCACCTAACCCAATACAGATTCTATCTCAATCATTGAGTGAGGGAGGATTCAGAATTCGTGGAAAAAGGATTATTGTACTCACATTTTACGATCGCGATAACAGTAAAGCCGATCCAAGATTGGGAGAGTTGATATCGGAAAAGCTAACAACCGAACTTGTAAAAAGAGATCAGTTCCAAGTTTTAGATAGAGGCATTTACGGTAAAATTCTCAGAGCTAAGGGAATGAGCCTAGACGGCGATGTGGACATGTTGCAGATGAAAAAAATTGCCACGCAACTCAAAGTGGACGGCATCATAACAGGAATTATTTATAAGTACGGTGATGGAATATTTGTGAATGCTAGGCTATTGGAAATAGATACCGGATTGATTTTAAAGGCGGAGGAAGTTTTCGTTGCAGTCAATGGATAATTGGATATCAATCAAAAATCTCCCTCATAAAAAGTGTTTTGGCTGTGGTCCCGCCAATGATATTGGATTAAAATTGGAGTTTAAATCCAATCAAGAAGTTGTTAAAACTGAAACAGTCATCCCCGCAAGGCTCGCCGGTTGGGCAAATCTAACTCACGGTGGAATCACCGCTACGGTTTTAGATGAGACAATGGCATGGACAGTTATCTATTTCAAGAGATGTTTTATGCTAACAAAGAGTATGAAAGTTGACTTTATTAGACCTATATTCGTCGGGGATAAAATACGTTGTGAAGGTCGAATTGCCAAGGAAATATCTCCAAAAGAAGTAATCATAAAAGCGGAGATATTCAATGAAGCAGGTGAGTTGGTCGCACGAAGTGAAGGATCTATGGCTTTATATGATGGAGTCTCCATTCGAAAATTTGGATTTTTAGACGAAGATTTTCTTACAGAGTTTGAAGAAATAGTTTTGAAGCAGTAAGGGTAGGTTAAGCGTTTGAAATACGAACATACCTATCCAGGAATCTACCCCATACTGTGAATCCAGCCAGAATGAGGATGTAGATACCGATTGCAATATCCAACGAGAGATTGGACTTGATAAGAGCAAGCGAACAGATCATGAGAAGAAGAAAACTTCCGAGAAAATAATAGGTTTGTGGTTTGGTGAATGTTTTGCGAAACTCGGGAAGTAGGATAGACTTCTCCGGTGTCATATTTTCTTTCCATTTGACACGAAGCTTAGAGCCTGCCGGAAGGGAGAGGATGATCTCTTCCTTGGGACGATAGCCGGGAGGCGAGATTATAAACTTCAATTTCTCTCTGAATGGAAGTTTCGATGCAAGGACAGATCCTATCTCGAAGAATAGATGGAGATTCGCCTTCAAAGGATTAAAGGATCTCAAGGGAGACACAATTCCGTAGATGGGTGCCGCATTCTCTTCTTGGTAGGTTCCGTAAATTCTGTCCCAGATGATGAACATCCCGGCATAGTTCTTATCAATGTATTCGGGATTGCGTGCATGATGCACTCTGTGGTGGGAGGGGGTAACGAAAATAAATTCAAACCAACGAGGGAATTTCCACTCGAACCTTGTGTGCACCCAAAATTGATAAAGACGGTTCATCGCATCCACGATTAGGAGGGTAATCCAAGGAACTCCGATGATGGCAAATAGGGAATAGAAAATGAGAGCTATAAAATTCCGTAAAAACGATTGTCTTAGCGCTACTGTTAGATTGTATTCTTCGCTGGAATGATGAGTCACATGGGACGCCCATAGAAGATTTATCTCGTGGGAGAACCTATGGTTCCAATAGAACAGAAAATCCAAAGAAAGGAATAATGCTACCCAGGAGACTCCCATCCAGATAGGGTTTATCGTCCAAGCCCAGAGATCCCAAGAAAATCTAGCTTCAATATATTGGTAGAGTTGAAACATCCCCACAAGTACAAATAAATCTGTTAAACGACTAATCATCCCCAGGCTCATATCGGACATGCTGTCGGCAAGATTATAGAATCCTCTCTTCTTCCTGTGCGAGAAATATGCCTCAATTGCTATAGCGGTAAGGAATAGGGGAATGAGGGATTCGATGATTTTCATTGTCTATAAGTAGATTGGGGATGGGATTGTGAATATGGCAAGAGTTTTTGTGGGGATTTGTGCAGTCCTCTATAACGAAAAATAGACAGAAAATCGACTGCCCACATCAATCGTAGACTCAACTTCAATTCTCCCTCCTTGGAGATGCATGAGTTCTTGGGATCTTTTTAAACCAATACCGAATCCTTTTTCCCCGCCGGTTCCTGTTGTTGATGACGCTGATTGGAATAATACGGGAAGCATATCCGGGGATATGCCGACACCATTATCGATAAAGTCTATGATTTTAAATCCTTCTTCTGTGTCGGATTGCTTTGACTCGATACGGATACTTCCATCGAACCGAGTGAACTTCACTGCATTCACAATCAGGTTTCGAAATACTTCTGTGGATATATCCTGATCAGCATCTACGAAAAAATCTTCACTCACATGGTTTTCAATCTTGATATTCTTAGCCTTCGCAGGAATATTCATCATAGAAATGAGAATTTGGATAGTTGTGTAAGGCTTGAATATAGATGTTTGTATCTGAATGGAATCATCCAGAAATCTACTGGAATGTAGGAGATTCTCAACTGCTGATGTTGTGTTTAAAATGCTCGCTTTGGTTACTTTTATAAGCTCATTTCTTTCTTCTTCATCATCTAAAGTATCATCCGAAATCAATTCCAATGAAGAGTATATTCCGTACAATGGAGATCGAATATTATGAGATACAAGTTCAATGAATTTCCCTTTCCAGAGATTCGCTTGTTCAGCTTTTTCTTTCTCGGTTCTATATTCCAAAGTTCTCTCTTCGATTTTGTTCTCTAGTTCCATGTTCAATTCACGGAGTTTTATACTAAGGGATTCAACATCAGAAAAAGCTCTAGAAAAACTTCGGGCAAGAAAAATAGACTGAATTACAATAGAGAAAAATATAGCATAACTCAAAGTAGTAATTCCATCATAATAAGAAAAAACCACAAGCCCATCATTGATTGCACCAAGCCAAATGACTAGATTGGACATGAACATAATCTTGGAATCACGCCTCTTTTTTAAGACAATTCTAAACAGATAAATCAATCCTATGAATAGCACCAAAACAGAAAATATTGTAGCATATCTTTCCATGGATGTGCCAATTTCTGTCGGTGTGAAAAAAGCAAATCCAAACATCCCTATAGAAATGATCCAAACAAACCGAACAAAGTATGTGGGTATATCTTCGGGGAATACGGACTTCAAAAAGGATATATAGAATCCGGCAGTTAAAAAGAACAAGATCAATAATCTATGAGCAACCAGATAGGGTATATTTTCAAAAATATTGAAAATTATCAATTCTCCAATGGACATCTGATATAAACCCACAGTAAGACTAAATAAGCTGAAGTAAAGTGATTGAAGTTCTCTGCGGTGATAGTAGATTACAAGATGGTAAAGTGCCATAAGAAGAATCGATCCAATCAGAAGAGAATCAATCGTTACATGAATATTTTGGAATTTTGATATTTCCTTGGAAGTGCCCAGTTCTGGAGCATACCAAAAACTTCCTTCAAAATGATGAAAGCTTGCAATCTGAACTGTTAGAATCGTATTTTGATTCCTTACCGGAAATTGTATATGGGCACCTTTTCTTGAAGGGGAAGTACTGTACATATCAGTTCCAACTTTTCCGATCTCCTCCATTGCTATGTCGTCGATAAAGATTTTGTAGGCGGCGCCACCTGTTGTTTTAAACTTAAGTGAATATATTTCTCCCAATATTTCTTCCGGCAGTATCAATTTCAGTCGGTAAGTAGCAGTTCCCGTATTGTTAAATTTCAAATCTCGGAATCTGGATCCGGACCAGGTCATACCCGGAGGAAGGAATCCGGATAAATATTGATTTCTTTCGATCTCATCCATATTGGGTGGAATCAGTCGATCCCAATAGAATTCCCATTCTCCGTAGAGATAGATTGTTTTATTATTTAGAGATGTATCACTAAGGTCTAGAACTCCTTTTTGAGCATAGAATTCATCTTGGGAACCACGTTCGCCACAACCGATTGTAAAAAAAAGAATGATTAGCGAAACAAATATTTTCATAGTTGAGAGAAGTCTTCTCAATCCAGATTCAATTAGAGAACTATAGAGTCAAGTATCACCTTTGATTTACAAGCGAATTAAATATCCCAATAAAATGCTTCACAGATCTGACCTAATCCGCTACTCTTGCTAAATGGCAAGGTTCTATCCACAGTTAACTCCCGATCAATTAGATTTTCATGGATCACTTGCTGAAGAGAAAGTCTATCGAAAGTTGGAAAGCCTCCCTGATCGAGTTCGAGTATTCCATTCCTATCAGTGGTCTACAAGGATCCACCATCGTTACCGTAAAGATGGTGAAGCGGATTTTATCATCTATGATCCGCAATATGGAATTTTGGTTCTGGAAGTCAAAGGTGGCGGTATCTCTCATCGAGATGGGCTCTGGTGGCAAGAAGATAGTGCCGGCAGGCGTCAGCTATCTAAAGGACCCTGGGAGCAGGCTATGAGTTCAGTGTATTTTCTTATGAATCATATTCAATCCAAGGCAATGGGAGTCTCTATTCCGGTTCATGCTTGTTTATGGTTTCCGGATACCAATCTTCCCAAAGTTCCATCTAAAAATCTACCGGTAAATATTCCTCCCTACGCAGTCATGGATAAAGTGGCTCTCGAAGAATCATCTTCCATGGAAAGTACACTCTCAACTATATGGTCTCAATACAAAGCAGATTATAATTTTCCCTTAAATATACCTGCTGGTTTCAATGAGAAAATAGTAGAAATGCTTCTTCCCAACATGAATTTGGTCTCTACCCGCAATCTATCTGCCGATGAATCAGAACGTATTTTTTATAGGCTAACAAAAGAACAATTTAAAATATTGGAATTCATCGAAGACCAAAGAAAGGTTGCCATAGGCGGGGGAGCGGGCAGTGGCAAAACCATGATCGCCAAGGAACAAGCACTTCGTTTGGCACAAAATGGTGAAAAAACTTTATTCTTAGTTTATAATTCAGCCTTACAAGAGGATTTGGTGAATACAATATCCCATGAGAATTTAAATATTCTAACATGGGGAAAATTAGCCTATGCCCATGCGGAAAAAAATAAGCCGGATATTATGAGTGCAGAATTGGTCGATAAAATCTGCAATCATGATTTTGATCTACTATATAAAAATATTGTAATTGATGAAGCGCAGGATTTTCATTCAGAATGGATACAAGCTTTGGATTGGTCATCTGAACTACAAGAAGGTGGGATGTATATTTTTTATGACAATCGTCAAGATATACAGGGGGATGAGGGAGGTATTTTAGATTGGGTTGCGAATGCCGATACAAAATTAACAATCAATCGGAATTGTAGAAACACTACCAATATTGCAAAAACCGCTCATGCATTCCTGGGTGAATCTCCCCCTAAAATGTTAGATGATATAGAGGGACCAAAACCTATCTGGATAGAGTGTTCCCAATCCAAAGATGAGTTTGTTAAAATATTGGAAACTGTGAGTCGCAAATTGGCAGAGAACTATCCACCGGAAGAGCTCACTTTGGTAAGTCTTGGAGTCATGAAGTATTCTGCATTAGGCGGAGCCAAATACATTGAAACCAAGATTCAAGGCAAAAAAATAAATTGTCCTGTGAAGGAATCCAGAGAAAAGGGTTCCATTCTAAAAACCACTGTTCGAAAGTTTAAAGGGTTAGAATCCCAAGTGGTAATCCTCTCGGATCTCTCATGGGGGTCCGCTGATAAATGGGATGATGCAGATGAACAGGGCAAAATAGAAATCCAGGAAAGACAAGCTATGCTCAGCAAAGAACTATACACGGCAATCTCTCGATCTAAACGGGAAGTAATTTTGGTCACAAAACCTCTACCGGATCGGTTGGTCTGGAATGGAGAAGTGTATTCAAAAGAAGAATTTCGAAAATACTTCTGTGAGACCTATCATTGGGTTAGGGGATAATTACACAGGCTCGAACGTGAAACCTTTTATCTAATAATTAAATCAATGCTTCGATTCCTTTTTTCTTGACCGTAAAATCACGGTGTTAGAGAATAGTCTTATGTCTCAAAAAGTTCGCCATATTGTATCTCTTTCAGGGGGTAAGGATTCTACAGCTCTCGCTATTCTTTTGCGAAAAAAAGAACCGGATTTGGAAGTAGAATATGTGTTCTGCGATACAGGGGAAGAATTGCCTGAGACCTATAGCTATTTAGAAAAACTCCAGACCTATCTGGGTAAGCCCATCGTATACTTGCGAGCGGAAAAAACCTGGGATGAATTCATAGAGGCATATTCCGGATATCTTCCTTCGGCAAAAAATCGATGGTGTACCGTTCAGATGAAAATTGTTCCGTTTGAAAGATATGTTGGGGATGATCATGTTGTGAGTTATATCGGAATTCGCGCTGATGAGAACCGAGAGGGATATATATCATCCAAGACCAATATCAAAGCAAGATATCCCTTTCGAGAATATGGAATTAATAAAGAAGATGTTATGCGAATATTGGATGAGTCCGGATTGGGGCTTCCGAAATACTACGAGTGGAGAACTCGCTCAGGATGCTATTTTTGCTTTTTTCAGAGAAGAAAAGAATGGCTGGGTTTGAAGGAAAGACACCCGGACTTGTTCGAGAAAGCAAGACAATATGAAAGAATCAATGCCGATGGATCGGAACAAAAGTTCACTTGGATTCAGGGACAGTATTTGGAAGAAGTTCTCAAAGATGAAGAGGGAATCAAGAAAAGACATGACCAATATGAAAAGCGAATTCGCAATCAGAAGTTTGAGAAGAGCAACCGTTTATTGGATGTTTTTCGAGAAGAGCTGGTATTCGAAGAGGCGCTCGACGAAGAGGATGATTCCGAAGGCTGTCTAGTCTGCCATATTTGAAATGCTATGAATTCGGTTCATTCTGACCAGTATTTATCCAAGATTCAAAAGATACAGATTGGCAAAAGGATCGGATATGAATATTATTTTCACAAATCTTATCTAAGTCATTTAGAGTCAGAAACTGCAGAAACATTTTCCAAAATAGCCGGAGATTTTTCGATTCCCCATGATAATTGGAATATACTAAAGATCCACAAGAAGATAGCAAGATTGTCCTATCTTTTCTATCCCGGTTTTGATAAGGAGCCATATCCTGAATTGGTAAAAAGTCACTTCGTTGATTTATTAAAAAAATCCTGTAAGATATTGGATTATTCTCAATCATCGAACCCGCCCATTTTGCACAGAAAAGAACTTTTTGTCCCGGAGGATTATCTTCATTACCGGGAGTTTGAACAAATTACTGGGGAAGCTGAGAAGAACGGATTGTATTCCGGTGATAACAGAAAAATCGGCTATAAAAAACAATGGATGGAGTTACTATCTGCAAAATGAGTACCGATTCTCCTAAAATTCATCGTCACAGAACAGCCATTCGAAGAAAAGACTTCTCTCAATCTTTCAAGGCTTTGGAAAGGCATGGTTTTTTGGATGGAAATCATTCTGTTTTTGATTACGGATGTGGACTGGGTGACGATATCAAGGCATTGGAAGAACTCGGCATAACTGCATTGGGTTGGGATCCTGTGTTTCGAAAAGAGACCGAATTCATCAAGACAGATATTGTGAACTTAGGATTTGTATTGAATGTCATTGAAGATCCGGAAGAAAGAGTTTCGACATTACAAAATGCCTTTTCTCTATCATCCTATCTTTTAGTTGTATCTGTTATGTTAGGTTCAGAATCCATAACAGAAAAATTTACTCCCTTCCGGGATGGGGTTTTGACTTCGAGAAACACATTTCAAAAATATTTTTCACAGTCGGAATTTCGTGAGTACTTACAAAAATATACAGGACAGACTCCTGTAGCTGTGGGTCCGGGTGTGTTCTTCCTATTTACCAATGTTAGAGACCGAGAAGTCTTTCTTATGCAGAGGCAGATGGAACGGATTCCTGATTTACGTCAGGAGAACATTGAGTTCCCAAGAGGGAAGATTGAAAAGAATAAAGAATTTCTTTTACAAAAGAAAAATGACCTATTGGTCTATTTATCCTTGGCATCATTTCAAGGCATCAAACACCAATCCATGCCGGAGCAAATTCTTCAAGAGATTCGTGGATTGTTTCCTTCTCTCACCGAGGCGAAAAAAGAGAGCACGGCAATCCTATATTCCATTGCTGATACTAATTTGATAGAGAAATATTCTCTAGAGTTTTACAATCAATACAATTCAGGTTATTTGGAAGAAGGACACTCATTTCAATTTCATTCTGATTATTTGGACAAAATGCACCCGGTACTTAGAGTATATGTTGGAATTGCATTGTATTTATATGGGGATCGGGAGTTGATTGACCTCATCAAAATTCACTTTACTTCCGGTAAGGTAACTTTTCTGCACTATAATAATTTTCGTGAGAATGACGAACCACTGCTCATTCTCAGAGTGAAAGTAAATCTGCGAAGTCAGAAAATTGATTTCTTTGAATATGGTGAAGAATTTTCCCCTCAACCACTTTTAGACAAAGAGAGATTCATTCGAAGTTTATAAATTTCTTTTAGAATTTCTGAACCTTTTAAATCGGTCATCTGTATTGTTTTCATTCCTGCAGTTCTGGAAATTCTAATTTTTTTACTTATCGAAGTGGGCAATTCGTCCATCATGGCAAAAACTTGATCCGTTTCGATTCTATAAATTCGGAGGGGAGAATCGGGAATCCTGCGAATCATATCCAAATCTACACTTCCTGTCTCATGGTAATAAGTATTGATGAATAGCCATAGGAGATATGTTAATACAATCGGCGGGATAGCTACTTCTGTATTTCGAAAGTATTTCTTTAAATGTTGG
>JAFIGA010000203.1 GCA_020831715.1 Leptospira sp.
GATGATTTGATCTTTTTATCGGAATATTTCTTAAGTTGAGCTATATTCCCGGTTAAACTTCCGGCATTCGAATGAATATAATAACAATATAGGAAATTTATATTATGAAAACAATATTAGTCACAGGCTCCAATGGTCAATTGGGAAATGAACTCCGCATTCTCTCCGAAATAGAAGAAGACATTCATTTTGTTTTCACCGATCTCGAAGAAATGGATATTACTTCAACTGAGAGCATTGACTCATTCCTAAAAAGTATACCCGGTGATACAGAGATAATTGCTATAATCAATGCCGCTGCTTATACTGCCGTGGATAAAGCAGAGTCCGATCAAGACCTCGCTTACAAAGTAAATGTAATAGGTGCGCAAAATTTAGCAATCAAAGCCAAAGAGCTCGGGGCAAAATTTGTTCACGTTTCCACCGATTTTGTTTTTGATGGGAAAAACTCAAGACCATATTTTGAAACCGATGCTAAAAATCCATTATCTGTGTATGGCAAAACCAAATCCGAAGGCGAAGATGCTGTTCTAAAAGCAAATCCTGATTCCGTAATTCTTCGAACCTCATGGGTATATTCTGCTTTTGGGAAAAACTTTTTTACTACTATTTTAAACCTTGCCCAAGAAAAAGAAAAACTTACTATCATTGCCGATCAGATTGGAACTCCTACCTGGGCGAGAGATCTTGCTTGGGCAAGTTATCAAGTTGCACTCCAGGAACATTCTGGAATCTATCATTTTTCCAATGAGGGAGTGGCAAGTTGGTATGATTTTGCCCATGCAATCGTCGATGCCTTCGGCTTTGATTGTGAAGTGCTTCCGATTCCCACGGAAAAATACCCCACACCCGCAACTCGTCCATCCTACAGTGTTCTCAATAAGGAAAAATTCCGTGAAACCTTTGGCATTGAAAATGCTCATTGGCGCGATTGTGTTCAGGCATTGGCGCTTGAGTTTATGGAAGATGAAATGGGGGAGATGGAAGAGGAATGAGTTGGTTGCATATTTTTTTACTTGTCATAATGCTTTCTTATATTAATCTAAACCCTAATTTAATATTTTTTCCAGGAAACTAGTTAATCTAAAAAATCGAAAATTTATGAAGGCTAAACCATATATATCTCTTGTTCTTCCTGTTTATAATGAAAAAGAAAACCTTCCTCTCCTCTATGAAGCAGTTCACATCGTTTTTAAGCAACATGGCTACTCCTATGAATTGATTTTTGTCAATGATGGATCCCGTGATGGATCAGAAGAAGAAATACGAAAAATTGCAAAATCCGATAAAAAAGTCAAAGGTATATTCTTTAGAAAAAACTTCGGACAAAGTGCTGCAACTTCCGCAGGCATCCATCAAGCGAAGGGTGATATTATTGTAATTATGGATACTGATTTACAAAATGATCCAAATGATATTCCACTTTTGATACAAAAGATCGAAGAAGGTAACGACATAGTGAGCGGTTGGCGGAAAAATCGCAAAGACAATGCGATCATACGTAACTTTCCTTCCAAGATAGCAAATTGGCTCATCCAAAGAATCGGGAAGGTTCCCATCCATGATCTTGGGTGTTCTCTCAAGGCATACCGTAGTGAAATCATAAAAGAAGTGAATCTATACGGTGAAATGCATCGATTTATTGCTATCTATGCCTACTACGTGGGGGCAAAAATTTCTGAAGTAGAAGTTCGCCACCACGCCAGACAATTCGGGGAATCAAAATACGGACTGAACAGAGTGTTTAAGGTTTTAGTAGATTTAATTACACTCAAGTATATGTTAAGTTATGCGAATAAACCAATCTATTTCTTCGGTAAAATTGCTTCTTATTTTTTCGGATTAGGAACTATTTCTTTCTTTGGACTACTCATACACAAGTTCGGTCTAGGCACATCATTTATTCAATCACCACTTACTATTTTAACTCCTTTCCTCTTCGTCACAGGTATGAATGTTCTCCTTTTTGGGCTTGTTGCTGAACTCCTTATGAGAATCTACCATGAGTCTCAGAATAAGCCTGTGTATTATATAAAGGAGATTATTAATTAAATGTGCGGAATAGCCGGAATATTAGGTCAAGGCGACATTAATATTATTAAAAAAATGACCCAATCCATGAGTTATCGAGGTCCTGATGCAGATGGACATGTGGAAGATACTACTAATCGAGTTTATTTAGGTCATCGGAGATTATCTATACTAGATCTTTCCGGTGGAGCCCAACCCATGTGGGATCATAGTAAGACATTTTGCATAGTTTTTAACGGAGAAATTTACAACTTTGGGGAAATACGTAATGAATTAGTTAAACTAGGTCACAAATTCCTGACTGATCACTCTGATACAGAAGTTATATTGGAGGCATATAAAGAATGGGGTCAATCTTGCGTTTCCAAATTCAATGGAATGTGGGCATTTGCCATTTATGATACACTCCGGAAAGAGGTTTTTCTATCTCGAGATCGATTTGGTAAGAAACCACTTTATTACAGTTACCAAAATGGCAATTTTGTTTTCGCCTCTGAGCTTCATCTTTTTAAACAATATCCTCATATTGATATAGAAAAATCCACCTTAGCTTTAAAAAAATATTTTGCTTACGGTTATATTCCTGCTCCTCTAAGTTATTATAACAATATATATAAGCTACCGGGTGGACACAATGCAACTATAAAATTGCAAGATTTAAGTTCCGGATATGCGTTAAAAATTCACAGGTATTGGGACTTTCAGATTGAACCATTCACTTCGATTCCGAAAAATCCCGAAAAAGTTTGGTCTGAAGAACTCATATCTCTTTTGGATTCAGCGGTAAAAATTCGCATGATTTCGGATGTTCCGTTAGGTGTATTCCTCAGTGGAGGAGTTGATTCTAGTTCTATTGTTGCATTAGCTTCACGCTATGCACCTAAAGGATCTTTAAAAACTTTTTCGATTGGATTCAGTGAGGCATCTTTTGATGAATCCATTTATGCTAAATTAGTTGCTGATCAATTTCAGACCGATCATCGCACAGATCAACTTTCGATAGAAAAGTCTTTGGAGATTCTACCGGATGTTCTGGCAAGATTGGATGAACCTATGGGTGATGCATCCCTGCTACCGACCTACCTCCTCACTAAATTTACCAGACAGTTTGTAACCGTGGCTCTTGCCGGAGATGGCGGAGATGAAATATTTGCCGGATATGATCCTTTTGTAGCCTTGTCTAAAGCGAATCTCTATTCTAAGTTCATTCCCAAGCCCATTCATGAAGGAATACGGATGTTACTAAACTTTCTTCCGGTTTCACATCGTAATATGAGTTTGGATTTTAAGATAAAAAGAACCCTTAGGGGGCTTAGCTATCCTAAGCAATATTGGCTTCCCGTTTGGATGGGACCAAGTTCTCTGGAAGATATAAACCAACTTTTCGGGGACAAGACTCCACAAGAAGAGCTGTACAGCGAAGCTATACAATACTGGGAAGATTGTAAGCAAGAAAATCTGGTTGATAAAACACTGAATTTCTATACGAAAATGTATCTTCAAGATGATATATTGGTAAAGGCGGATCGAGCTTCCATGATGAATTCGCTGGAAGTAAGAGCTCCCTTTTTGGATATCAATTTAATAAATTTTGCCAGATGCATACCTTGGCAGTATAAATACAGAAATGGTGAAACTAAATATATTCTTAAAAAAGCATTGGAACCATATCTACCTAACGAAATCTTGTATAGAAAGAAGAAAGGTTTTGGAGTTCCTATAGGTAAGTGGTTCCAGGAAGGAAAATTACAGATTGAACCAAGTAATCTGGGAGTCTTTCCGAATTCAGATTATGCCAAATCCAAAGTAAGTTCCCATATGAAAGGGAAATCGGACGAAAGAGCTTTTTTGTGGAATACAATGGTGTTGAAGTAAATGAATAATTTTACCTACATAAGATTCACTGTTTCCATTAGGGTATTAAATTGAAAAATATAGAAATATTAGTTTCAAATGAAATTTATAAACAAGTTGAAGAAACACAAGGTATTTTTTTTGAAAGTATTTCATATATTGATAGAAAAAAAATCGCTGCAGATTTACTGAATCCCAATAAATCCAAACTTCAAGCAGATATCCTGGAAAAATTCATTTTATTGAAACAAAAAAAGATTTTAGAAGTTGGTAGTGGTCTTGGCTTAAATTTGCTCTATTGGAAGAAATATTATGATATAGATCCATACGGATTAGAACCTGATGGAGAAGGATTTTCATCTTCGCACAAAATATCAAAAATGATTTTAAAAGAAAATGGGTTGGATCCTAAAAGAATTATAGACTCTTTCGGAGAAGAAATTCCTTTTGAAAATAATACCTTCGATGTTGTATATTCAACGAATGTTCTTGAGCATGTTAATGAACCAGAAAAAGTATTAAGCGAAATATTGAGAGTATTAAAGCCGGGAGGAATTGCTCAAGTTATTTTCCCGAGTTACCATTCTTTTTTTGATGGTCATTATGCTGTTTTTCATCCACCAGTTTTATGGAAATCTTTTTTTCCTTGGTATGTTAAATGGATTTGGAGAAGAGATCCTGATTTTGCTCATACTTTAAGAACTGAACTGAATTATTTTTCTACCAAGAAAATGTTAAAACGTATAAATAATTCATATCCATTGGAAATACTTAGTTTTGGTGAAGAAGTTTTCTACGAGAGGATGAGCAATCTAAATTTTGAGGATTGGGCTGGTTTGGGAAAAATTAAGA
>JAFIGA010000206.1 GCA_020831715.1 Leptospira sp.
GACATTGTTTCTTCCATTGCTAAATTATTTGAATCCAAAAATATCAAAATAGAAAAATCTATTCAAGATATAAATATCTCATCGAATAAGGCTATGTATTTAGGAATTATTATCAATGAATTAATGACAAATATTTTCAAGTATGCTTATCGTGAGGGCGAAAATGGTCATGCGTATATTTCACTTACTAAAGAGGACAATATTACAAAACTTATAATTCAAGATAGTGGTCGTGGAACGGGCATAGAGCAATTAAAGAATAAGCCCAATCGTTTCGGAATTACAATGGTAAAAATGTTGGTAGAGCAGTTGGGAGGCTCATACCATATGGCAACAGGAGATGGAGTTACAAATACAATAGAATTGGCAATTTAATAACTCAACACCGGCTGCACCTTAGAACCGGAATCCTTATCTCCACTATGACTCATGGATTTATATACATAGCCAAACAATACTAAGTTGGCTACCAAGATCCCAATCGTCGCATAGAACCAATCACCCAATCCCAAGAACGTATAGGATGTTGTGGAAAGGAGAAAAAGCCTAGCGAGTTCGGAGACGAGAGATATCTTCCTGGATTCCAGTATCCACCCAAAGCTGACAAGGGAAACCGTTACGGCGGCTGTGATTACAATGAGTTCGTTCGTTTGTAGTTTGGTCACAAAAAGTAGACTGGCGAAAGATCCAAGTAAGGTGATAATGAACCAACTGAGTGCATAGATCCTCTGGTGGGATATGGCAGGAGGGTCATACTTCTTAAAGCTATCCACTGATACAGGAGGGGGTTTTAGAAAAACGGGTGCTTCTCCTTCTTTCATAGGGGGAATCCATCCCGGTGGCATGAACCAAACTTTGACCTTATTCCATAGTCCTTGAGCCTTCCAACTCATACGGATGATTTCAAGTAGGTAGTGAAAATTCGCCCAGACAGGATTGAAACTTGCCAATGGTTTAACGGTTCCATAAACCGGTTCTTCTTCCTCTTTGGCAAATGTACCGAACATTCTGTCCCAAATGATGAAGATTCCTCCGTGGTTTTTGTCAATGTATTGCGGATTGATGGCATGATGGACTCTGTGATGAGAAGGAGTGGAGAGTAAAAACTCTCCCACAGTTCCGATGGATTTAACCGCTTTTGTGTGCACCCAAAATTGGTAGATGAGATTCAGCTGTCCTGCCGCCAAGAATACCCAAGGATGAAATCCAATGATGGCAAGGGGTAGATAAAAAATCCAAGATACGAAGCCACCAATTCCTGTTTGCCTGAGTGCCACAACCAAATTGTATTCTTCCGATGTGTGGTGGATGACATGTCCTGCCCAGAACAAATTGATCTCATGGGAAAGCCTATGAAACCAATAGTAGCAGAAATCCCAGAGTATGATACAGGCAACCCAACCAAAAACCGATTCTATAGGAATGGTTCCCAGTCGGTAATTTTCATAGAGATAGAAATAAGCGAAGAGAGTGACTCCTTTTTGGAAGAGTCCCCAAAGTTGCGAAATAATGCCTGTGGATAGATCGGTGATGGAATCATTCAACCTGTAGTAGGCTTTTCTGCGGAAGAATCCAACACCCAGTTCGATAAATATCAATACAAAGAAGAACGGGATTGCATAGGTGATAAAGGGTGGTGGGGTAAAATTCTCAGGCATAGCAATTTCATGGAATACTATGTCAGAAATTTGTCAAACTGATTTAAGAAAAAATAATTTTCTTACCGACAGAGAGCCAATTCTCGATGGAAATTTCTTCCGGTCTGGAGTCCAGAAATTGGTATTCTTCCAATACAGATTGAAACTTCTCTTTCCACTTTGCTATGTCCTCGTCAGTTTTAAAAAAATTGGAATTGAATAACTCTCGAGGAGAATCGCGGAGTGAGGTTGCCAATTTTTTTCTTTTGCCCCAGAAGCTGGAACGAAGTAGTCCGCTTAGTATGGCAATTTCTTTTTGGGAGGAAAAGATAGACTCCTCTCTGGATTGAAAGAGTAATAGGGTCGAGTCAATCTTGGGAGCCGGATAAAAACATGTTTTCTTGATGGTTTTGTATTTTTGTGGAATTCCGAAGAAGTGAATGAATACAGATAGAGAGGAGATATCATTGAGGATCCGATCGGCGAATTCTTTTTGTACCAAGAAAAGAAATCCTGTCATGCGAGGGATTTCTTCCAAGCATAGAGTAATGATATCGCTTGTTATATAATAGGGAAGATTGCCGAACAAAAATGGTTGTAAGTCTTTGAGTTGGGGGAGGTGGTCTCGGCAGTCTCCTTCAAATAGTGTAGCTTCTGAGTCCTTGCCGATTCCTTCTCGGTACAATCTGCAACTTACAGGATCAATTTCGAAGAAATACTTTGGAAAAGGTAGATCCATGATTCTATGAGTAAGTGCTCCCAAGCCAATTCCAATTTCAGCCACCGAATCAGTTCGAGGTGGGATGTGATTTCCGATATCTTGGAAGATAGAATCGATTGTATTTCGGTCGATTAGATAATTCTGTCCCCAAGACTTTTTTGGATTCGCAGATTGTTCTTCCAAGAATGTGCGAATTCGATTGGGACTGAAAAAAGGAAAATCATTCATCTTCTATACGAAGAATTTCCCAACCATTACTCAGACCAAGTGTTTTTCGTGTCCATTTGTGGTTGGCGAATTTTCTTTTTTTCATTTTGGGAATTTGGAGTATGAGCTTTCCTTTTTTATGGTGTTTGCTTATGTATTTGGGAAGCCAAGGGGGATCGAATCCTGCCTTGTAAAAGAAAATAGTTTCTTCTCCATCCCGAAAAACCGAATTTTTCTTAACCGATTCCCATCGGAATTCGGGAATTTTGTCCGCCCAACCTTGGAGGTATTTCGATCCCATTTCTATGGTGATAGAGTGATTTTCACTTTTGCAAATAAGGGCGAATTGCATGCATGAATCATGATCTATATAAATTTTATTTATAGAAGAGCAATCTAACTTATGAAATTTTAATCTAAGAATTTTTTCATCATTCTTACAATACCCTCCGATTGCAGCAGTTTTGTTATTTATATAAAAAAATGAATCGTTGCTTATATGTTGCATTCCCATTGATTCAGAAATGTTATCTTGCTGATTTAAAATATAGCCAACCGGGAAGAATGATAAAATCACTAAGCCCGCTAAAATAGAAGTTGGGAGAATGAACTTTTTGGAGATTTTGAGAAAGAATGCAATGGATACAATCAATGAAAATATGCTTAAAAATATCATACCGTTTTCTTTGTTCCACTCAGAATAGAATCCAATATGGGTTGCCAAAAAGTCAGTCATCATTACCAAAAGTCTAAGTCCTAAATCCGTCCAAATCCAAATGATCTGTGTTAAATTATTAGGTAGAATAGACTCCAAGAATAGATTCAGATACAATAGAGGTAGTAGCAATCCCGCATAAGGAACCAGAATAATATTACAGAGCAGAGAACCGAAGCTAAAACCGGGAAAGTAAATAAATGCTATAGGAAGAGTAGCCAAGTTAGCACTGAGTGAGAGAGATATATTGTCTTGGAATAAATTGGTCTTGGTCACTGAGCCATTTGCACGAAATAGAAGCCAATCCAGTCTAGGTTTGAGGAAAAAAATTCCAAATACAGCGAGAAAAGAAAGGTAGAATCCTACCGATAGGAAGCTATCTTCTCTAAAAATGTAGATTACAGTGGCGGAGGCGATAAGTAGATCCAGCTTGGCAATTTTACGAAATACAAGTTTTGCTAAAACAATGACTAAGGCGAAAAAAAAAGCTCGTGTGAGCGATACCGGAAAGGCAAGAATATATAAATACAGCCAAGCAAAAGCCAAGGGAAAAATCAACGAAGAATAATAGCCCAATCTAAGTAAATATTTTCCAATTAAGAATAAACTACCTATGAAAATTCCAATATGCAAACCGGAAGCAGCGAATAGATGAAGTGTTCCGGAGTTTCTTGCTTGCTTATAGATATCATTTGGAAGAAAATCGGTATTGCCCAAAACTAGGGCAAGGGCTATATTTTTATAGGGAGAATCAATATTACCCGACTCCAACCAAGTCCTTATTTTCTTTTCTGCTACTTTTTGATTGCTGGGATAATCTTGCAGGATTTTACAATTTATCGAATTTAGATAGAATTTAGTTTCGCCCAATCGTTTTACATAAGGATAAATGAAATGATTGCTGGGGATTTTTTGGGATTTGAAAGCATCTTTCTCGCATTCCCATATTTTTAGAAGGTTACTATTGTTCAATTGAATTGGTAAGAGAAATATTAAATCCGGATACGAGTCGCTACTTGCAGAAAATAAATAAATATCCTTTCGAATAGATTTTTTCGGAGTTAACACCCATTTAGAATTATTGTTAAGTTGATTGAACTCTGTTATTTTCTGAATTGATGATTCAGTTAAATACACTCTATATCCAAATATACTCACTCCGAAGAGAACTCCGACTAAGAAGAATTTCAACTTGGCTCGAGGAAAAAAGTGGAGGAGAGTCCAACCAACTATGAGTATCACTGAAACTAGTACTACAGCTCCAATCATTTTTGATTCCGGGAAATCCAAAGGAATTAAATCCCAACACCAAGAGCTCAGTATTCCTAGGCAGAGATAAGCAAAACGGGATCTAACAAGAATCGGTTCCACATAATAGTATGTCCGAATTTTGCGATCTTGAACAAAAAAATTAAGAAAAATTAAGAGTTTTGGGACAAGTTCTAAGTTGTTTTCAAAAATTTAGATTCGAAAATTCAAAAGAAATCGGATAGCCCCAAGGCATGTCGGATTTTTTCGAGAGTTGGTTGGGCTAGTGCTTTTGCCTTCAAGCCACCTTCTTTCAAAATATCACGAATATAATCATTCTGCTTGGATAGTTCTTCTCTTTTTTCTCTGAATGGGGCGAAGTGCTCCAATATCTTTTCTAGCATTTCTTTTTTTACATCACCGTAGCGAAGACCGGGAGTTCGAAATCGATTCGCCAAATCTACTTTTTCTTCAGAGTTTAAAAATAGCGAGTAGATAGCAAAGATTACACTTTTATCGGGGTCTTTTGCTTCATCGATTTCGGCAGAATCACTGATCACAGACATTACTGATTTTTTGAGAGCTTTTTCCGTATCGAAGAAATTGATAGTATTGCCGTATGATTTGGACATTTTTGCCCCATCTGTTCCGGGAACGAGCGCTGTGTTTTCATCGATATCCGGTTCCGGTATGGTAAATACTTCACCGTATTCCTTATTGAAACGAATGGCAATATCTCTTGCGAATTCCAAATGTTGTTTCTGATCCTTCCCAACAGGAACCTTTTGAGCCTGGAAGCTTAAAATATCGGAAGCCATGAGTATTGGATAGTTATAGAGAGCGGCAGAAGGTGTTATACCCCTAGCAGTCTTGTCTTTAAAAGAATGAGCAAGAGAAAGTTGGCTGGTTGTGATCGCCATGCTGAGATACCATGTAATCTCTGTTACTTCGGGAACATCCGATTGCACCCAGAAGACGGTTTTCTTCGGATCAATTCCCAATGCGAGAAGATCCAACACGGCATCTTTGGTATTTTGCCATTGGATATCCTTGTCTTTGAATGTTGTAAGAGAGTGAAGATTCGCTAAGAATAGATACAGATCCTCTGATGCTTGGTAGCCTAGCATCTTTTTAATTGCAGAGAAGTAATTCCCCAGATGAAGCTTGCCTGAAGGTTGTATTCCTGTGAGTATTCTCATATTAAATTTCCCCTGATATGTCTTCCGAATTAGAAACTGTATCAACTGATTCTAATTTAGATTTATCATAAGGACGACCTGTCAGTCTTTCATATTCATGATTTAGACTGGCAAGCTCTTCTTCAATTCTTCTATTCTGAGTAAGCTTTTGTGTTGTGGTTTTATCTTTGAAAATAACTGCATAGTTAAACAATAATTTAGCCATATTGATAAATACATCAATTAGCATCATACCGTTCATTCTGTCTCTAGAAACAATTCTGGAATCGTAATATGGAAGGAAGCGGTGTAGAATTTTTACTTCCTCAATTACTTTCTCTTTGGTTGAAAATATCTTATCGTTTAATTGTCCGGCGGCTTCGTATTGTTTTGCCAAGAGATGATTCTCTACAATTATGTTTATTTTGATCGCAAATTTCCCAAAGAATTCAGCCGCTTCATTCAATACTCCCAGAATATTATTTGCTATCTGATCACTTGCACCGTTTTGAAAATCCTTGGTAAATTGAGGAAATGAGTATTGAAAACTGGGGAATTTTCTGTTGAAGGCATCAATGGTTCTAATGATTGTATTGATTGCCTCAATATCTTGCTTGAATAATCCCGGTTGCACAATCAATACATCAGAAGTGTTATTTTTATCACCAATTTTTATGTATCCTTCAATCAAACCGATAAAGACAGATTGAAAATCTCTAAGTAGAAGATAAAGTAACCTATGCGGCATAGTCTTATATTGTGACTTTATCCCATCCGTATTCATATTTTCCGGATAGTGGTGAGCGAAATAATCCTCTATAACATGGTTCAAAAAATCAAAAGAAATCTTTCCATTATCATCAATTTTAAAATAACGAGTTCGTAGATTGACCAGTTCATCTCGCTTATGGAGTTTTGTAGAGATTTCATTTTCCAATCGTTGAATAGTAAGTTCAACTTCTTTACTGATCTCTTGGGATGCTTGAAAGCGATTTATGTTGATTGCCGGAATGTTTAACAACTTTTTTATGTCATCCCATACCATCATCTTCTTGTTAACAACAATATAGAATGCACAAATAGCCTCTGACAGCTTGGGTTTGGTATGTTCCAAAGATAGTCCATAATTCAGACCGGATAGAATCTGAGACATTTTGTTCGCTAACTTCTCATCCTGCTTAACTATCGTTGGAACATTTTCCAAAATGATATCCTTGGAGTCAGGACGATCCAATAGTCTAACATAATACATTTGCATTTTAAGAGAGCGATCCAAGAATACTTCAGGAGAGATCTTGTCCAGAAAGAGGGAATCAAGAGATATGAATGCATTGAAGAATTTATTGAAATTATTTACCACATTGTAAACCAAAGGATTCCAATATCTCCATCCTTGCTGTTCACATAGTTTCAATGCTTGGATGGTGGAAATAATTTGGTCTTCTTTTAAGTATTTGAATATCTTTTCAACGTTCGACGATATGGTAGGATTTCTACCAAGGAAACCCATTTCAATTGCGCCTGTATCTTTGGCGAATTTGGATATATTATTATTGATTCCGAATAAAGCCGATAGAAGACCTCCGCCACCTCCAGTAACGGTTGTTTCTTTTTTTCTGTTATCCTGTTTAGGACGTACGCGAATATCTTCTTTTACGGTTCTAGCTTCATCATCAATGGAACTTTTTCGACGACGAGGTTTTTGTTCCTTCTCATCATCTGTTAGTTTCGGCTTGTTGTTGTTTTTGTAGTTTTCATCAACTTTTTTTATAAGATCAATCCGAATGAATACATCATTGGATTTCTTGATTTCATCATCAATTAGTTGTTGGTGTTCCGGTGTTCTAGACTTTCGATAGAGATCAGCGAAAACTTTATGTGCCTCTGTCCTACTTTGAGTATTCAAAATTTACTCCTTTTGGTTAAGAGGATTTTCTACAATGATGGAACTTGTGGGAGGTTGATAGTTAAAAAGACTAGCCGATAGACCTAATCCTGTACTCACATTTGAGAATGAAATTTCTGTCGCATTATCACTTCCGGATGAAACCATTCTTATGGATTTTGGTAGATTTCTGGCATCGACTGAGATTGTTATCTCAGAGTATCTTTTGGAATTGGATTTTAATTTAATTGTTTTACCGATAGTGGTTTCTTGGTAACCGGACAAGAGTCCATTGATACCTGAAGAAGATCCTTTGAGATCTTGCTTACCTGTCACTCCCCTTTCAGGCGAATAGAAATAGAGATATCTTCCGTTGGCTGAAATTTCTCTGCCGTCGGAAAATTTAACATGTATGTTACCGGGCTTTTTATAAGAGAGCGTTCCTGATAAGGAACCGTTGATTAGAATGTTTGCACGAAATGTTTCAAATGAATTCATAGCTCCCAAGAGACCGGAAAGACTTGCACTTCCGCCCCCCTGAGAATGCAGATCCCGTGGTCTCCCTGAAAATGCTATCAGGGAAACTAACGTTAGAAGTATGAAACTCCGAAAACCACGGGACATAGATTAGGAATTAACCCAATACTTTTTTGAACTCGGCAGTAAGAGCAGGAACTACTTCGAATAGATCCGCAACTACTCCGTAAGTTGCTACTTTAAAGATAGGAGCATCTCCATCTTTGTTGATTGCAACGATGTATTTGGAAGAACCCATACCGGCAAGGTGCTGAATTGCTCCGGAAATTCCACAAGCTATGTAGCAATTTGGAGAAACAGTTTTACCGGTCTGTCCAACTTGGTGAGAGTGAGGAATCCATCCCGCATCAACAGTTGCTCTAGAAGCACCCAAAGCAGCACCGAGAGTATCAGCTAGGTCTTGGAGTAGAGGCCAGTTTTCCGGTCCCTTGATTCCACGTCCCCCCGATACAATGATAGAAGCTTCAGCAAGTTGAACTTTAGATCCACCGCTTGCATCGACAGAAGCAACCTTCACTTTTACATCGCCGAAACCTGCCGAGCTAGCTTCTACTGCACCTTCCCCAGCTTTACCAGCTAGTTCTTGTGAGTTGGGTCTGATTGTAAACATTTGAACATCTGTGGAAACTTTGAAATTTCCGTATGCTTTACCGGAGTAAATTGGCTTTTTCGCTACAACTTTTCCACCATCAACAGAAAGTCCTACAACATCAGCAATGATTCCTGCATTGGACTTGATTGCCACTCTTGGAGAGTAATCTTTTCCTTGTGGAGTGTGTGGCATGAGGACAACTTTTGCCCCTTTGTCTTGGACTACAGAATGCACGATATTGGCAAATCCTTCCGGATTGAATTCGGATGCCTTAGCGTTAACAATAACATCAGCACCTTCCGCTTTCAATTCAGCAGAAACAGCTTCCGCTTTATCGTCGATCACAAGAGCGATAACCTTACCACCAAGTGAATCTGCGATTTTTCTGGCGGCAGATGTCAATTCTTTGGAGATTTTTTTTAATTCTCCGTTTTTTACTTCACCTACGATTAATACGTTACTCATAACAATCTCCTTAGATTACTTTAGCTTCTTCTCTGAGAGCTTTAACAAGTTGTGATGCGAAATCAGCGGCATCACTTGCTTCCAATTTTCTTCCTGCAATACGTGGAGGAGGTGGCTCAAGAGATACAACTTCTACTGCACCTGCAGATACACCCAAGTCAGCGGGAGTTTTAGTATCGATAGGCTTTTTCTTAGCTGTCATGATACCTTTCAAAGAAGGATATCTAGGCTCGTTCAAACCTTTTTGCGCAGTCACAACCAATGGAAGAGAAGTTTCCACTTCTGCAGTTCCACCATCAATTTCTTTGGTTGCTTTAACAGTTTTGTCACTGATTTCAAGCTTCAAAGCCATTGCAATATGTGCCGCACCCATTCTTTCTGCAATCTGAATTGCGACTTGCGAACTGTCTGTATCGATAGATTGTCTTCCACCTATCACTAGGTCTGCGCCTTCTGCTTTCGCAAAAGATGCCAATACTTCAGATGTATATCCACTGTCAAAAGTGTTGAAATCGTCAACTTTAATGTGGACAGCTTTATCAACGCCCATTGCATAAGCCGTACGGAGAGCTTCTACAACTCGATCCGGTCCAACGGAGACTGCAATTACTTCCCCGCCACTTTTCTCACGAATTCGGATTCCTTCCTCAATGGCAAATTCATCATAAGGGGAGATAATCCATTTGATTCCTGCTTCGTTGATGGTTTTATCACCAACTTTGATATTGGTTTCCGTGTCGGGAACCTGTTTTACTAGAACTACGATTTTCATTCATTAACCCCGTTGGTTTTTTTACATTTTCCAGATTTTCTTACTCCTTCGAGGAGGAAAGGATTTTTTTATGGAATTTTTTCCGTAGAGTTCCATATTATCTTGATCCATTGATAGAGCCAAAATAGGAAAAAAATCACTACCAACACATTCGCATCGGTTTTTAAGAAAAAATCCAATCCAACTACCAAAGGGAAGAATATGATTGCTAAAAATAATAGAATCAGAGCCCAAGCGCCATCACGAGTCGGAGACAAAATTGCCGAACGAATTCGAAATGCAAGTTCTGAGGCAGGGGAAAGCTTCTGAACGAAGAAAACAATCCCCGCAAGAGCGAATAGGGCAAATATCCAAATAGCACTGATCATAGATCTCATACTGTGGATGGGGGGATGGATTTGCCAAGCAAAAAAGAAAATTGCTTGCTATCCAAGATATGGGTGGAGAATGAATGGGAATGAAGAAATTAATAGCAATTAGCGTACTTTTATTATCTTTCTCCTCCGTTTTTTCGTGGTCGAACCATGCTATGGGCACATGGTTGAGTCTCTACTATATTAAGGCATTTGCCCAATCGCCTTTTGTGAAGGTGGAAAGTTTAGAAGAATTTTTGAACGCCGAAAGTGAGGGGGTTTCTGTTCTACTCGAAGAGCAGGAAAAGTTTTTTAGGGCAAATCTAGCCGACATCTATCCACCTTTGCCGGAAAAATTGAAATTTCGTTATGATTCACAAGATCTTAGATTGGATTTTCTTCGTGCACTTCGTCTGAATCCCAACACAAGACTTGGTTATTATATTCAAGAGATGCCGGGCATTCCCCTTACGAAACCAAAGTTCCCTAAGTCCGATTTAACCACCTTTCAAAATATAAGCTATCTTGATGATGATGTTTTCCGTGAGGTTAAAATCGGATCGATCCTGTCGCCTCTTTACGTCTTTACTACGGCAGTTGATGAACCTGATTATGGAATGGATGTTGGACTTTACGAAGACAACGATACAGAATTTGGAAAAATCTATGGTTTCGGCATTCAGCCGTTTGGTGATCCTCAATATGAATATTCATCCCAGGCTCCCTTTCACATGGGATTTTATTATGAAGGAAAATTGATCTATACTTTAGCGAGTTTTCTTGGACGAACCTATCCTGAGATGAGAGCTTACCAATTTTTTACACTTTCGCGTTTCGCTTTTAAAACGGGTCATGAGTACTGGGGATATCGCTTCCTGGGTTGGGGGCTTCATTATATTCAAGATTTTACACAACCTTATCATGCTCGAGTGCTTCCACAGTATAGTACTGGTAAGATGATTGGAATCAATATGCTGGCAATGATTGGAATTTCCGGTGCAAAAGAAAACGCAATCACACGTGTGAGTGATAGGCATAATTTTATTGAGACCTACCAAAATCGAGGTTTACGACTGAGAATGGAAAAGAGGCTTAGCCCGGAGCAAGACTCTTGGATTAAAGCATTTCGCTCCAAGAGTGTGGATTCGATACCGGAAGATATCTTTTCCTATCTTAGAGGAACGGTTGCTAAAGAATCGGTCGCTAAAGCAGATCTATTGGATCAAAAAATAGAGAACTATGCATCCGATCTTTTGGGTAAAAAATGGAAATACTCCGAGCTTCCCCAAAACCCGGAGCGAGAGGAAATGGATGCAGTTCTGGACGATCTGTTTCAAAACTTTGGATCTCATACAAGAACAATTCTTAGCTGGGCAAGAGGTAAGAAATTCGAATAGGTTTCTCTTTTCGAATAGATTTCTCTTTTAAAAAACCATTGCTTAATGACTTTCAATGGGTATTCCATTGACCAATTTCATGAGTATACCCGATCGGGTACAGAGTGGAATGAATTTCCAGTTATCGCCCCGAACGGGTATAAAAAATGGAATTTTAACTAAAATAATCCCGAACAGGTATAATTTTTAGAAAGTATCTTGACTTACTCCCGATCGGGTATAGTATCGTATTATGATTGGTGAATTCATTCAATCCAAACGGAAATCCCAAGGCATTACTCAGGAAAGGCTTGCCGAGATAAGCGGAGTGGGTCTTCGTTTTATACGAGATCTGGAACAGGGTAAACCTACAGTTCGATTGGACAAAGTGAATCAAGTTCTATCTGTGTTTGGTCATTGCGTTGGGCCTGTTCCCATTTCCAAAAATTCTAACCTAGCAGACCAATCATGAGACAGGCAAAAATTTATTTCCAAGAAAATCTCGCCGGAATATTGCAAGAATCGGAAAATGGTTATGAATTTCAATATGAAGAATCATATCTGCAATCACCTCATTCCACTCCGATTGGGATCAACTATCCTTTGCAAAAAGAGCCATTTTTCACTAAAACAATCCCTCCCTTTTTTGATGGATTGATACCGGAAGGATGGTTGTTGAATTATGCAATCCAAAACTGGAAGCTAAACCCCAAGGATAGATTTGGATTACTTCTGAAAACTTGTCGAGATTGCATCGGTGCGGTATCCGTTGAAGAGGTTGTGGAAAAATGAAGAATTGCCTCATCTGCAATGAACCCCTCTCCCATAGTGAAGTTCATTATCATAAAAAGTGCAGTATGGATTTTTTTGGATCCTATCCTGCACCAAATATGGAACTCGATACACAACTATTGGAAGAATATGCGAAAGCATTGATTGGTCAAAAAATTGCCATTCCCGGTGTTCAGAGGAAAATTTCCTTGAACTTGACAAACGATGAATTGAACCCAAGGATATCTCGATTGACAGTCGTGGGCATGAATGGAAATTTTATATTAAAACTTCCCACAGAGACCTATCCATTTCTCCCTGAGATGGAATTTGCAAGTATGAGTCTTGCTAAAGTATTTGAAATTCCCACTGTGCCTTTTGCACTAATTTCTATGCCTTCTGGTGAACTTGCCTATATCACGAAGAGGATAGACCGAGATCATAAGTCTCAGAAGAAGATTCCAATGGAGGACTTCTGTCAGATAACAGAGAGACTAACGGAAGACAAATACAAAGGTTCATTGGAATCTATTGGTAAAAGATTGAAACAATTATCCATATATTCCGGATTGGATCTATATAATTTCTATTTAGCCAATTTGTATTCTTGGGTGATTGGAAATTCCGATATGCACTTGAAGAACTTCTCTCTCTATCTTGCTGAGGAAGGATATAGGCTGGCTCCATTTTATGATTTACTCGCGACTCAAATTCTAATTCCAGAGGATTCCGAAGAAACGGCACTCACTCTGAATGGTAAAAAAGCGAAGATTAAATTTTCTGATTGGCAAAAATTTGCAGATGCATTGGGAATTCCGGCTAAGACTCAAGAAAAAATATTGGCTCGGTTTCATGAAACAATTCCTAACCTATTGAAATTCATTTCCAAATATCCTATTCCTATCAACCTCCAAAAATCATGGAAGCAGTTGATTCGAAAAAGGATGAAAGTTTTAAGCAATTAAAAAAATGGACAAAGTTTATGTCTGATTTACAAAAGGATATACTGTTCATAGAGGAAACCAAACATCGATTCCCTGTATATTGAAATTCTTATTTTCGTCTCTTATGTATTTTCAACATTTGCCTATTTGGTAAGAGATATTTTGTGGTTGCGTTGTCTTGCCATGGTTTCCCAAGTATTTATGGTGAATTATGGATTTTTTAAACCTAATTTTGCAATTCTTAGTTTCAATAGCATGTTTTTGGTAATTAATACCTATCATGTGATCAAACTTTATCTCGAGCGAAAGCCAATTCAGCTACCGATAGAGTTGGATTCCATCTACAATAGAACTTTTAACTCGATGACAACTCGGGAGTTTCTTTCATTTTGGAATACAGGAAATAGGACTGTTGTATCGGACCGGAGAATCTGCCAATCCGGAATGCCTCAGAAAGATTTGGTATTCATCATCGAAGGCAAGGCAGAAGTTACCAAGAATGGGAAAAAGATTGGTTACTTAAAATCCGGTGATTTTATTGCAGAGATGAGTTTTTTATCGGGAGAGTCAGCTTCTGCTGATGTTCATGCGATTGGTAGTATGGATTGCAATTCTTGGTCACAAGAAAAACTGAAAAATCTCAAACAATTGAACCCCAATCTTTATATAAAAATTCAGTTTATCTTGGGTAAAGATTTAACGCATAAGATAATATCACATCATTGATGGAAGATTAATTATTTTTGTAATAACAACAAATGAAGAAAAGAATATAAATTTTGATCATGCATCAATATAATATTAAAACAATTGATTTAGGCGACTGCAAGAGCGGACTTGATGTACATATGAAGTTTTCCCAATCATTAAATTTTCCGACTTTTTACGGTAATAATTGGGATGCATTTTGGGATGCAATAACGGGCTTGGTAGAAATGCCATCTAATTTAATCATCTATAACTTTTCAAAATTCAAAGCTATTTGTTTATCAGATGCAAAAGTATTGATTGGTATAATCGATCAATTCAATGAAGAGAACAAACCAAATTTGATACAGCTCGATTCCTTGGAAGGGCTTGAAAAAAATAATATATCTAGCATTTTCAAAAAAAGACCATTACAATTTGGATTGCGAGGTGATAGCCCTCTATGGGATAATTTGGAAAATGCATTTGTTGGTCAGCATTTGCCAAAAGACGAGGAAGAGTTGATTCAAGAAATTCATAATCGAATGGAAATTCTGATGGGCAGTTCTACTGAAATTCAAAAAGATATATATTCTAAAAAGTATGATTCTGGAGGTATGTCGGGTGGAATGATAAGTTGGGAATTCTGGGAAAGAAATGCGATACCACTATTAATTGGAAGATATAGGAAACTCTTTGAGAACTTTTAACAAGTTTAGATCTTCTTTCCATTTTTTTAAATTACTCTCGTAAGTTGCCTGAGTTTTGGTAATTCTCAAAGTATGAGGAGAACCCTTTTTTATAGTTGTGGTTTCCAAATCTACCTTTGCATCTAGGATTGCATATTCCACATTTTTTCTTTCTTCCTTCAACATTTTTAGATCCATCACCTGCTCATCTGGCGAATCCATAAATGGTTGTAGTTTTTTCCAAATGTGATTATTAAAATTGCAATCCGGTATCGGACGAATCCAATTGACGGGAGGCTGAGGTTTCTTATCTACTCTTTGTTGTAAAAATAATTGACAAAAGTTTAACAATAGTCTACACAGCTTAGAGTTGGTTTTTTCAGAAAGTAAGCAGGGAATCAATACTTTATGAATATATCTTCTATCTGGACTAATTGTTAGCACATCATTTATTTTTTCTATCCATACATTTTTATGAGAAAATTTTGTTTCTATCCAAAACAAATTCGAAAGGGATTGTGAATTTAATTGAGGATAAGTTTTTCTGCTAAGACTTCTAAGATATGATGGTAATTGTGAAGCTAATTTTTTTGCTAAACCAATCGTATCGGAATTGGAAGCAATAAAACAAATTGCATTTAATATTTTTTCAACAACCACTTGTTTTGGTTCTTTCGCCAACCTCTTGAAAATCTGCTTGCTAACTTCTTTGGGTAACCATTCACATAATTTTACCCATGAGAGAGTGCTTATATTTATAAATAACATTTGCAAAATTTCTATCTTAATGTTTAATAAAAAAGTCTTGTCATTTTGTGAAATCAACCAATCCGTTATGACATCATAATTACCGACTATTTTAGAAGTCCTTTCTATGTTTAATCCATTGGTAAGAATCGTATTGACAGCTTTTGTTTCATTTTCTGAAGCTTGATTGGTGTGATTAAAATAGTTTATCCATTCCAACTGGGTGCTTGCGGTCTGCATTTGTAACAATTGGGAATTTTGCTCGGTAGACCAGATTATAACTGCACCGTAATGATACCAAAACATCAGGTCAGGACCAGAATTTCCCATATAACCTGTAGATTCCTTGATTAGAGGTTCATTTTCATCTAATGCGAATGATGTGATCAATTCATCTTCCACAAAATTGACATTATCAAGTATAGGTATTTCGCTTTTGCCCCAATGCTCAATACCCTTCCATTCATCAATTACTTCTTCCATAACTGAAACATCTTCATCATCAAGATATCCATTCTGAAGAGGAACACCTAATTTATATGATGTTACTAGACACAATTTTGCATAAAAGCCTAATTGTTTTGCCGCTTTCAACAATGCGTCAGCTTTGAATCGATCGTTCAGCTTTAATCGTTCATAAGAGTAATTCTGCGGGGTATATTGATGACCCAAAAGAATAATGTAAGGTTTCTCTCTAGGATGTTTTATAAATACCTTTGCTAGTCTATCGGCATGACTCTTGACTGAATGCAGTTCTATTTTTGTTCCTGCCGTTTCCTGCACGAGATTGTATACTAAGCAGATTCTATATCCCGATTTAATCGGCTTCACTTCATGATCGCAATCAGCGTAGAATGCAGTTGACTGGATGCTGTATTTGTCTGCATTATTGGCGAAATCGGCAACCACCTCTTCCCCTTCAAACCGGATCACCAGTTCACCTCCTTTATAGTTGGAAGGTAAGTCGACAACCAGAGAGCCAAACATACCATCTTCCTTTTCAGAATCTTTGTGTGGTAAAAAGAAATCACCCATTTCGTACACAAGGAGTTTATAAAGATGTGCAGTTACCTTATAATCTTTCAAGCCCAGATCTTTCTTTATTTTAAGAATAGTATTTTCCAGAAATCTTATCCATTTAGGATTTTTGAATTGAAGTTTCTTCGCATCAATTTCCCAAGCACTTCTGACATTGGTGTCCAATACAGTTTCACTTCCTTTACCGAACCGTGCTTTTTGAGCCACTCGGATCAATTCTTTAGCTTGCCATTCTTGCAAAGGAAATGCAATTTCGCCCATGCCTTCTACTGTTAATCCGGGTATCACAAATTTGGCTTCGTTTACAACAGCGAATTTACCACTCCCTTTTAAATTTCGTAAACATTCAAGTATGGATTTTTTTAATTTTTGCATGGAAGGAATCATTCAACCTTATAATTTTTTTTTCATGAAGGAAAAAAAAGAAAAAATTCTATAAATTTGAAAATATTTTAAAATTTATATATGGCAAAAGTTTTTTAAAAGCATGAAAAAATAATTCTTGTAAACTCGTCAGATTTCCTGATTTTAGACTGAAGATATACTCTATGAAATCAACCGATCCAGAATTAATAAACCCACTTAGAAATGCCGCCATGCAAGCCGCATCCCATGCATATTGCAAATACTCCGAATTTTCTGTTGGGGCGGCACTGGTCAGTGACGCTGGAAAAATCTATGCCGGTTGCAATGTAGAGAATATTTCATATGGATTGACAAATTGTGCAGAGAGAACGGCAATCTTTTCAGCTGTAGCGGATGGAGTGAAACCGGGAGAGATTCGGACTCTGGTTTTTTACATGCCGGGCAATAAATTATATACACCATGTGGTGCATGCAGACAAGTCATGGCAGAGTTCATGGAGCCGGAATCAATAGTCATTGCCACCTGTGACACAGAAGAAACTAAAACTTGGAAGCTATCCGATCTACTTCCTGAGGGGTTTCAGTTTTGATATCAATTCTCGGTATGATTTTTCTTTTAGGAGTGGCTGTTCTCTTGTCGGAGAATCGTCGTGCCATTCGATTGAGGACTGTAATAGGAGCCCTCACAATCCAAATTATTTTGGGCTCCATTGCTTTGTATTTTACCTGGGGTCAGAATGTACTGATTTTTTTGAGTGGGAGAGTGCAGAAAGTTATTGATTATGCCCAGGATGGAATTGTTTTTCTTTTTGGTGGACTTGTTTCTCAGCAAATGTATGAGACCTTCGGTTCGGGAGGATTCGTATTTGCCTTTCGCGTTTTACCCATTGTTATTTTTTTCTCATCTCTACTCTCTGTTTTGTATTATGTGGGTGTGATGGGATTTATCATCCGTTTCATCGGGGGTGGTTTACAAAAGCTATTGAAGACAAGTCGACCGGAGTCCATGTCAGCAACGGCAAATATTTTCGTGGGTCAGACAGAAGCACCTTTGGTTGTAAAACCATTTTTGGACTATATGACTCGGTCGGAACTTTTTGCTGTAATGACAGGAGGTATGGCATCTGTAGCAGGTGCGGTTCTTGCCGGTTATGTAGGACTGGGAGCGGATCTAAAATTCCTAATCGCTGCTAGTTTTATGGCAGCACCCGGTGGTTTGCTCATGGCAAAAATTATTATTCCTGAAACCGAAGAACCACATCAGAATTTGGAAGAGGTGGGGGAATCCTATGACGGAGAACCGGTGAATGTATTGGACGCAGCTGCACAAGGTGCGAGTGCGGGGCTTAGTTTGGCACTTAACATAGGTGCAATGTTAATCGCGTTCATTGGAATCATCGCCTTATTGAATGGAATGATTCAGGGACTGGGGGATTTGGTCGGGTATCCTGATATTACGTTGCAGATGATTTTAGGTTGGATTTTTTATCCTGTCGCCTATCTTCTGGGAGTTCCCTCCAATGATATTTCCCAGGTAGCTTCTTTGATCGGTCAGAAATTGGTTCTAAATGAATTCGTAGCTTTTGTGGAATTTGCTAAAGTAATGGAAGGAATGGAACCATTGAGTCAAGCGATTACAACATTTGCCCTTTGCGGATTCGCCAATCTATCCAGTATTGCGATATTATTGGGTGGGCTTGGAACCATTGCTCCTAAGCAAAGACCACTGATCAGTAAACTGGGGCTTAAGGCTGTGGTTGCGGGGACATTGTCTAACTTAATGAGTGCTAGTATAGCAGGATTGTTTATATCATTTCTCTAGGAAGGTAGTCATATGGGAAATTCTTATCTACCCCAAGAACTCATTCGAAAAAAAGCACTCGATGGAACATGGGAACCGGAAGAAATACGTTTCCTTATAGGTGGAATTGCTGATGGAAGTCTTGCCGATTCCCAAGTGGGTGCACTGGCAATGGCAATCTTTTTAAAAGGTTTGAGTGCTCCCGAAACAGCAGAATTGACATTGGCAATGAGAGATTCGGGACAAGTCTTGCAGTGGGATCTACCCGGTCCGGTTATAGACAAACATTCTACAGGTGGGGTAGGGGATCTGGTAAGCCTTACCCTTGGTCCTATGGTTGCCGCCTGTGGAGGTTATGTTCCCATGATATCCGGCAGAGGTTTGGGACACACAGGGGGAACCTTAGACAAGTTGGATAGCATACCCGGATTTCAAACTCAGTTGGATATTGAAAAATTTCGTTCCGTGGTAAAAGATGTTCATCTGGCAATTGTTGGTCAGACGAGTGATCTTGCCCCTGCCGATAAAAAACTCTATTCTATTAGAGATGTTACAGGCACTGTGGCTTCGATTCCTCTGATCACAGCATCCATACTCTCCAAAAAATTAGCGGCAGGATTGCAGGGGCTCTGCATGGACGTGAAAACCGGCAACGGTGCTTTTATGGAAACTAAGGAATTGTCTATCCAATTGGCGGAATCCATCGCGAATGTATGTTTCCATGCCGGAATTCCCATTGCGAGTATAGTCACAGATATGAGCCAACCACTGGCAAGTTGTGCGGGTAATGTTGTCGAAGTAGTATATGCTATAGATTACCTAACAGGAGTTTTAAGGGAGCCGAGGTTTCATGAAATAGTCATGAAGCTGAGTAGTGAACTTCTTGTACTCTCCGGTATCCATACCGATATAGATGAGTCAAGAATCAAATTAGAATCGGTTTTAAATTCAGGGAAGGCAGCAGAAATTTTCGAAAGAATGGTATATGCTCAAGGAGGAGGAAAGAACTTTTTGACAACATATAAAAAAGACCTCCGGTGGGCGGATTACCAATCTCCCATCATTGCGGAAAAGACCGGCTATATTTCGTCTATTGAAACTCGTGAATTGGGTCTAATAGTTGTGGGGCTAGGTGGAGGACGCAAATCTCCGGGAGAGGCAATTGATTTTAGAGTGGGATTGACCGAGATCGCAGAATTGGGAAGGAAGGTGGAAGAGGGCGATGTGATCGGAATTGTCTGGGGCAAATCCGCCGAAGATGCAGGCAGGTTTGCAAAACAAGCAAGTAATTGTTTCCAAATCGAGAATGAATGCCCCAAACTTCCTGAATTGGTACTGAATACATTCATTCGAAGTTAGAGAATTTTAGAGAGTCGGAAAGTGAGGAATATTTTATGAAGCAAGTATTATGGATCGTGTTGGATTCCTTTGGATTGGGAGAAGCACCTGACGCTGAAAAATTCGGAGATACCGGTGCCGATACATTTGGACATATTGCCCAAGTTTGCGCGGATGGAAATTCGGATGAGAGGAGAACACCGGGTAGTTTGAATCTTCCTAATTTGACCAGATTTGGATTGTATGAAGCGGCTAAACTTGGAACAGGAAAATATGCACCGGGTTATAATTCTGATTATATCAAACAAGGATATGTAGGATCATACGGTATCGCCGCCGAAAAATCTTTCGGCAAAGATACCCCCAGCGGTCATTGGGAAATGGCAGGTGTTCCTGTCTTATTTGATTGGGGATATTTTTCGAATCGGGAAAAAAGTTTTCCCGATGAGCTATTGGATGAATTGCAAAAAAGAACTCAGGTTCCGGGGTTTCTGGGAAATTGCCATTCTTCGGGAACAGAGATCATCAAGAAACTTGGTGAAGAACATATGAAATCCGGCAGACCAATCGTGTATACTTCAGCGGACAGTGTGTTCCAGGTGGCATGCCATGAAGAAAGTTTTGGTTTGGATAAGCTAATGGAATTCTGTCAGATAGCCAGAGAAGTATTGATGCCCTATAATATTGGTCGTGTTATTGCAAGACCTTTTATTGGAACCGGTCCCGAAGATTTCAAGCGAACCGGTAATCGTAGAGACCTAGCCGTAGAACCACCGGCTCCTACAGTTTTGGATCTACTCTCCGAGAAAGGAATCGATGTTATCAGTGTTGGTAAAATTGCAGATATTTTTGCTCATAAAGGAATCACACATAAACACAAGGCTACAGGACTTGCCGCTTTAGTTGACAAAACCATAGAGCTTGCCGTTTCACCCGGAAAGGATAGAGTCATATTTACCAATTTGGTGGATTTTGACATGGAGTATGGGCACAGAAGAGATCCCATCGGCTATGCATCCGCATTAGAATATTTTGATTCTCGCCTTCCCGATATTATGAATTCTATGGGGGATGAAGATCTTCTCATCATGACAGCCGATCATGGATGTGATCCGACCTGGCCGGGCAGTGATCATACCAGAGAGTATGTGCCAGTCTTGGCATATGGCAAGAAGTTAAATCCAAAGAATCTGGGTATTAGGTCTAGTTTCGCCGATATGGGTCGAACGATTGAAGACTTTTTCGGTGAATCGAAGTTAGAATACGGTGAATCCTTTTTGGATTTAATGAAATCAGCCTAATAGCAATAAGTAAATGCAATCGAGCATCTGTAAGTAACTGTGTATACTAGGATTTTTTGATAATTTCGGCTACCCAGTCGCAGAATTTTTTACCTGCCATCTCAGCTACGGCTACCACTTCTGAGTGGGAATGCTTGGAGGTGGCAATTCCGGTTGCCATATTCGTAATACAGGATATTCCAAGCACTTTCATTCCCAGATAATTGGCGACAATTACTTCCGGAACAGTGGACATACCAACTGCATCCGCGCCTAGTGTTCTCGCCATTCTTACTTCGGCACCTGTCTCGTAAGTAGGTCCCGTGTTGGCGAGGTAGACTCCCTCTCTAAATGAAATTCCCATAGATTTCGCAACATCTTTAGCAAGTTCTCTCCACTCTCGGGAGTATGCTTCACTCAAATCCGGGAAGCGTGGACCCAAGGAATCTATATTTTTTCCAATCAGAGGATTGGTTCCCATATTATTGATATGATCTGTAATGACCATTAGGTCACCGGGAGAAAAATCGGGATTGGCTCCCCCTGCCGCATTGCTGACTATGATTTTTTCTATACCTAATTCTTTCATTACATAGACGGGATAGGTGACTGTTTTCATGTCATAGCCTTCATAGAAATGGAAGCGTCCTTTCATGGCAAGAACAGGAACAGATTGTATGGTTCCAAAAACCAACTTCCCGGCATGACCGGACACTGTGGAAACAGGAAAATTTGGAATCACATTGTAATCAAAAGAATCGGTATCTTCGAGATAGTCAACCAAGCCACCCAATCCGGAACCAAGAATGATCCCAATTTTCGGACGAATTGCAGTTTTAAGTTTCAGAAATTCCGATGTCTGCTTGATGGATTCCAACATCTATTTAAAGTTCCTTTTTATAAAATTCGTTATTGTCTGAATGGGAATAGGTGAAGCCTATTTTTTCCAGATATTGATTGTGAGTTTTGGTGGTGGGTTTGGCAATCAGGTTTTTAATTCCATTCTTTTGAAAGAATTCTGTATTCTCTTGGAAAAAATATTTCCCCAATCTAAAATCGCGATATTCCGGTGTTACATAATCAATTTTAATTTCGAAGGTATCGACCTTTTTCTGACCAATGAGAATTCCCGCAACACTGTTGTTTCTCAGCATATAGTAGATAGAATCTTCCGGTAGAATAGCAAAATCTCCAAATATACTTTTCATATCCATTTGATTGTTCATTAAATAGTGATTGCAGTAAGCACTGTCCAACTCGGCTTCCACGATAGTAAAGTCTTTCTTCTGCGAATAGAGTTTGTATAAAAAATACAAATCAATACCGGAGATACCCAAATTGGTAAGAACAATTGCATGAGCTTCCACAATTGTTCCGTAGACACAAAATATCAAAGCTCCCAATAGATTAATCCATCTTAGACGAATCAAGGATCTCATGAGAAGAGATATCAACACTATGATACCCGCAGTGTTACCGATAATCTCAGAATACGGAGTTAAGGCTTCCATTGAAATTCTCCCAAAAATCTAGTAAGATGTTCCGGATGAGGCTATCTCACCATAAGGAACCCATACATTTTTAACTTGAGTGGCTTGTCTTAAAAACTCAGTTCCTTCCCCTTCTATTCTGGATAACCAGTCTCTCTTCTTTCCATAGTTACAAAATGTTCTCTTCATATTGCCTGCCGATTTCTCTTCAACGACTTTTGACCCTTCTTTATCCGGACCAAAATACCAGAGAGCATCAACATCCAAATGATCTGCAAGGGTAGGAACCAAGTCTTTTCGGTAGCCTGTTACAATATTTACTGCTCCACCCGGTACATCTGAGGTATCCAGAACTTGATAGAAATCGGTTGCTGCTAAGGGAAATTTTTCAGAAGGAACCACAACTGTGCGATTGCCCATCGCAATTGCAGGAGCAACCAAGGAAATCATTCCCAATAGGGGCAACTCGTCCGGACATACAATGCCCACAATGCCAATGGGTTCATGTAATGCGATAGTGATGTTTCGAATGGGTGCAGTATGTACTAAACCGTCGTATTTGTCAGCCCATGCGGCATAGGTGAAAAGTCGAGAGATGGACATTTCCACTTCTTTCGTAGCTGTCTTGGAATCACAATCGGTCAGATTCTGAATTCTCATGGCAAATTCCTCCGACCTTGCAGAGAGATTTTCTGCCATATAGTAGAGAACTTGACTTCGATTGTGATGTGTTGCAGAACTCCAACCTCCCGCTTTTCTGGCGGCTTCTACTGCATTGCGAATATCCTTTCGATTGCCTTCGCCCACTAGACCAACTAACTTTCCTTTGGGTGAAAGTACTTTTTGGGAGACCTCTCCATCCGGACGAGTTTGCTTTCCGCCGATATAGAGTTTTGCGGTTCTGTCAATGGAGATAGAACTCGAATTCGATTCAGTATTTTGCTTGCCGGTGGTTGCTTTACCCGCTGGTTCCTCACCTTCATTGTTGGAACTATCCGGAGTTGAAGTCTTCGATTCTAATGATTTGGTGTCCTCGACTTTGTATAAGGGGAGTGCCTTTTCAAATTTTGGTTTGATATAGGCATAGAATCCTTCCTTTCCACCTTCTCTCCCGAATCCGGACTCTTTGTAACCTCCAAAACCACATGCCGCGTCAAATTGATTGGTAGTGTTTACCCAGATAACGCCTGCTTTTATTTTGGGAACTACATCCAGAGCTTGATTGATATTCTCCGACCAAATCGATGCGGCAAGACCAAATCGGATATTATTTGCAATTTCCACAGCTTCATCAGCTGTACGAAATGTAATCGCAACCACAACCGGTCCAAAAATCTCTTCCTGTGCAATCGTAGCTGTAGGTGTGATATTGGTAAAAAGTGTTGGAGGATAGAAGCATCCTTCTTTGGATTTTAATGTGTCAGTTGCCCAACTTGGTTGAAAGCAAGAACCACCTTCCTCCGTTCCGATTTTTACATATTTCGCAATCGTATTCCATTGGTTTTGGTCGATCACCGCTCCTATATCTGTTGATTTATCCAAAGGATCTCCCAGACGCAAAGACTCCATACGTTTCTTAAGTTTTTTGATGAACTTTTCGGAAACACCTTCTTGAACCAAAATCCGTGATCCACCACAACAAACTTGCCCTTGATTGAACCAAATTGCATCCACAACACCTTCGACGGCACTGTCCAAATCAGCATCTTCGAAAACTATAAAAGGGGATTTGCCACCTAACTCAAGAGTGAGACTCTTTCCCGATCCTGCCGAAGCTACTCGAATCTTTCGACCTATATCCGTTGATCCGGTAAAAGCCAATTTATTTACTTCGGGATGTGCTACCAATGCCGCGCCGGTCGGACCTTCTCCGGTTACCAGGTTGAACACACCCTTTGGTAGCCCTGCCTCCAAAATTAGATCGGCAAACAACAATGCTGTGAGAGATGTCTGCTCGGCAGGTTTCAATATCACTGTGTTACCTGCGGCGAGTGCCGGTGCGACTTTCCAAGCGAGCATTAAAAAAGGAAAATTCCAGGGAATGATCTGACCAACTACTCCCATTGGCTCGAAATCAGGGAATTCCGCATCCATGATCTGTGCCCAACCTGCATGATGGTAGAAATGACGTGCGGCAAGGGGAATGTCCAAATCTCTAGTTTCGCGGAAAGATTTTCCGTTGTCCATTGTTTCCAATACGGAAAGAGTTCTGGCATGTTTTTGGATCAGCCTTGCTATTGCATAGATATACTTTGCACGGTTGTGTCCCCCCAATGCATACCAATCTGCTTGGGCGGCTTTTGATGCTTTTACCGCTTTGTCAATGTCAGCGTCTCCACCTTGTGCCAATTGTCCGATGATACTTCCATTTGCCGGATTCTCGGAAGGAAACCATTTTTTTGTTAAAGGATCAACCCATTCATTGTTAATGAATAATTGGAATTTGTTTTTTTTGGATTGAAGCCATTTATTTGCTGGGTCGTTGCTTTCCGGAGCCGGACCATAATCCATTGTTTTTAGTATTTCTGAGACAGTCGGTTTATTTGTAGATGATTTAGGCATAATTTAAATTCCTTGGATGTATAATGTAGTTATTAAACCATAGCGTGGCGGTGATTGGCAGAATACTGACCCGTTACGAAATGTTCAATTTGTCGTTCAATGTCTCCCAGTAATGAAGAAGCACCAAATCGAAATAGATAAGGATCCAACCATTCATTCCCAACTTCTTCTTTCATTAAAAATAAATAATTCAGGCAATCTTTAGCAGTGGATATTCCACCGGCAGGCTTGTACCCTACTTGGTATCCTGTCTTATCCAAATAATCTCGAATCATCCGAACCATCACAAGGCTTACAGGTAATGTTGCATTCACTCCTTCCTTACCGGTTGAAGTTTTAATGTAATCGGAGCCTGCCATCATAGAGATCATACTTGCCTTCGCCACATTTCTGAGTGTTCTAAGATCTCCTGTGGCAAGAATTGTTTTCATTCTTGCAGGACCGCAAGCTTCACGAAAGGTTTTTACTTCTTTGTAGAGAGCTTTCCAATTCTGAGTTAATACATGAGATCTTGTTATTACTATATCAATTTCCCGTGCTCCTGCTTTTACACTTGCTTCTATTTCTTTAACTCTTTCTTTAAAAGGAGAAAGCCCGGCAGGAAAACCGGTGGAAACAGCCGCAACAGGAACACCGGAACCTTTTAGGGCGGCAACTGCATAAGGAACCATTTCATGATAAACACAAACAGCACCTGTTGTTATTTCACCATGTGGCAATCCTAACGCGTCGAGTAAATCTGTTCTGAGTGGATTCATGGCTTTTGCGCAAAGACGTTGCACTCTTCCGGGTGTATCGTCTCCGTTTAATGTTGTTAGATCTATGCAAGTGATTGCTTTAATCAACCATGCCGCCTGCCATTCTTTCTTGACAGTACGTCTTTTGGTGAGAGTGTTGGTTCTTCTCTCTACAGCCGTAAGATTGACTTGTAAATCTTCAAACCAATCCGCATAGAATTCAGTTCCCGGATTTCTTTCTCGTTTGGTAGTTAAGTCTATTCGGTTAGAATTTTTAGATTGGTTTGTAGGGGAACCTTTATCGTTCAGCTTGCCCATAGTTCAATTAAACTCCATAATGAGATAATGTTCATTTTGAATATTAAATAGTCACTTTCATTTTTGGCAAAAATTAAAAAAAATTACAAAATCGTTTGGCATATTTTTGGCGACTGACAAGCTAGTAAGAAATTAATTTATGGAAATATATTATGAAAATACAGAATCTTTCCTCCATAAATAGCATGCTCCATCATTTTATCTCAGAGTTGAGAGATATCCATATCCAAAAAGATAGCATGCGATTTCGAAGAAATGTTGAACGAATTGGGGAGATTATGTCCTATGAGATCAGCAAGACTTTAAGTTACAAACCTATTGCAATTACAACACCATTGGGTGTGAAGAATAGTTTCATAATTGATGACGAAATTGTAATCATTTCTGTTTTAAGAGCGGGGCTTGCATTGCATCAGGGTTTTTTGAATTATTTTGACAAATCAGAAAATGGTTTCATTGCATCCTATAGAAAGCATGTCGGTGATTCTCACGATTTTGAGATTGCTATAGAATATGCGGCTATGCCTGATCTATCCGGTAAGACTTTAATTTTGGTTGATCCCATGCTAGCCACAGGTCAATCTTTGGTGGATGTGTGTGCAAAAATTATTCAATCAAATAAACCCAAGAATATTCATCTTGCCTGTGCAATAGCGACCCCGGTAGGGATAAAAAATGTCCAAGACAATCTACCAAAAGATTGCACTTTATGGGTTGCTGACATTGATGAAGGTTTGAATGAAAAGAAATATATAATACCGGGTTTGGGTGATGCAGGTGATCTTGCCTATGGAAGTAAAATATAATCGTTAGTTATTTTATATATTTTTGTAATACATTCATAATTGATTCAATTGTGATGGGTTTAGTAATATAATCATTCATTCCTATTGCTAAACATTTTTCTTTGTCACCTGCCATTGCGTGTGCAGTTAAAGCAATTATGGGTACATCTCTTTTGGTATTATCATCAAAATTTCCCCTTATCCACTTTGTTGCTTCGAATCCATCCATTATTGGCATTTGGATGTCCATAAAGATTAAATCGAAATGATTGTCTTTTAGTTTTTCTATCGATTGCTTACCATTAGTAGCCAATTCGATTTCTATTCCTAGTTTTTTGAAAATTTTGGATGCAATCATTTGATTCATCTCATTATCCTCTACAAGCAAAATAGACAGTTTGTTATTTTGAATTCCTCGTTTCAGGTTTTCTAATTTTTCATCTATGGATAAAACTTTTTCGCTAAATTCTATAGATTCAGGCTTGTGTAGTTTTATGGTAAACCAAAATTTTGAACCTACTCTTTCAGTAGTTTCTAATCCAATTTCACCTCCCATCATTTCTGTTAACTCTTTTGATATGGCAAGTCCAAGACCTGTTCCTCCAAATTTCCTAGTGATGGAGCTATCCGATTGCATGAATTTATTAAATATGTAATCTTTCTTGGATTCGGGGATTCCCACTCCGGTGTCTTTTATCTCGAAGTAGATCACATAATAATTGTCATAGGATTCTTTTAGCTTACATGATAAATCTACTCTACCTATTTCTGTGAATTTAATGGCATTTCCTATTAAGTTAGTAATAATTTGGCGTATTCTAAGAGGATCCCCATAAGGAAATGTAGGAATTTTGGGATCAATTGTAAATTCCAAAGAAATACTTTTTTGTTTTGCTGTAACCATGAAAGAGTAAGTTGATTCTTCTATAAGTTCTTGAAAATTGAATGTACGTTTTTCAAAAATTAATTTTCCGGCTTCAATTTTGGAAAAATCCAATATATCATCTATTAACCTAAGCAAAAGTTCGCTGCTCGATTGAATTGTCTTGGAATATTGTTCTTGTTCTTTGGATAGATTTGTAGTCAATAATAAGCTATTCACGCCGACGACTCCGTTCATCGGAGTTCTTATTTCATGACTCATATTGGCAAGAAACTCACTTTTTACTTTATTCGCTTTATTTGCTTCGTCGGCCAATTGATTTGCTTTTTCTATAGAAATCTTTAATTCTTCATTCTTTTGTTTTAGAATATCCGCTTGAAATTCCAATTGAAAGTTTAACTTTCTATTAATTATGAGTATTAAATAAAACACAACTCCCAAGATCAATGACTCCATAATTAATATAAACATTCCATCTATGGGGATAGCATGGTTGATTACATTTACACCTTGGGGACCAATATAAAAGTTCCAAGCTCCTCGAAGAAAAATAACCACCGCCATTATTAAAAATAAAATCCATAGAAAGTTGGTATTTTTCTTTTCTTGTCGGTTCAATCGAAAAACCAAAAACCAAAAACATTGAATATAAATTAATCCAAAGAAAAAAGAATAGTTCAAAATTCTAAAAGTTAAATCCGGTTTTAAAAAAGTAAAATAAGTATGAATAGAAATGAAAATTAATAACAAAACTACGTGTAATTTTATTTTAGATTTTTTGGAAAAAAAAGTTTCAAGACCTATGAGCAATAATTGGTTGGAAAATATCAAAAGAGTATTAGCAGTAACTATGCTCAAAATTTGATGAACGCTAGTCCCAAGACCGAGGATTGTTGAACCCAAAACCTGGACTATAAATGAAAATATCCAATACCCAATACCTTTAAGATTTTCTTTGTGATCCTTCCAAAAAAGATATAGAATGAGAATAGAAATTATATGGAGGAAAGTAAAAGAAATTAAGA
>JAFIGA010000208.1 GCA_020831715.1 Leptospira sp.
GCTTAATCCGAAGGATAAAGAAGTTACTCCATTATCTGTAGTGTTTTTGGTATTTAAAATTGTTTACTGGCCATTTACATTGATATATTATGCATTTGATAATGCTTTAAAAAAAAGTGAAGATTTAACAATTAAATATACAAATTACAATTCTCAATATGAAGTTTCTTCTAAATTATCCCAGTTATCACTTAGGGAAACATTGATTTTAGAAAAAATTCCTGAAGCTGATTTACCCAGATTTCTAACTAAACCTAATAATGATGTACAAAAAAGCCCCTATTTATATGGTAATAATTGCAAAACAAACCATAAAAGAGGGGCAACTAAATGGTACGAAAATCAGGTCATTTAATCAAGCGAATTTTTACAAATCTTGGCATATCCAACCTGAAAATTATCGATTGCAGCGGTCTATTTTTAATCAAAGACTATATAGCAAATAGCAATTTAATCCCTCTGATGGATTCAATATTAGTAGATAACAGAAACCAATACAGAATATGGTATTTGAAATCAGAGCTGATGTATTCCATAATATTTAGAATATTAAACGGAGAGACTCGTATATCTCACTGTATGAATACTTCTATAGGATTTTTTAAGGAGATCTTCAAAATAAATAAGATTCCAGATTTTAGAACGCTTGTTTATTATCTCAATAGGAATCCCCATACGAACAAATATCTTTCAACATTTTTATTTCGAATGAATCAGAGTTATTTAAAAAAGCAAATTCAAGAAAAAAAGATTACAAGAATAACAATAGATATTGATCAAACTGCACAAGAAGTCCATGGGAAACAAGAGGGTTCAGCTAAAGGTTACTCTCCACATGGAAAAAATCTTCAATTGTATCAAGGAGTAGTTTGGGTAATTCGAGAATTAAAATTACTTTTTCATATAGAATTAAGACCTGGGAACAAACATTCTATTAGCGAATTCCAAGAGCGTCTTGCTAGGGTCATAGAAGAATTAAAACCATTAGGAGTAAAAATTCGAATCATATGCGATTCAGGCTATGAAAATAAAGAGATTTTTGACTATTTGCATGAAAATGGAGTGAAATTTTTATTCGCTATTAAGCAGAGAAAATCTGTTAAAAAAAGAGGAAAGAATTCAAAAAACAAAAAATCCATATTTGAAAAAGGTAGAATTACTTCAGAACTTAAAGAACGAATATTTGTTGGTGAGAAGGGCTATAAGTATAGAGAAGTTTTTGTTCGAAACTATGTTCATTGGGACGAAGATGGTGTGATGTATTTTAAAGATTTCAAGCCTTCTGAGTTTACGAATGTATATATAACAAATATGGAATTAACGACTAGAAATATTTATAAAGAATACAAAAAGCATGCTAAAGTAGAAACAGTGATCCAAGAATTAAAATCTGATTTTGATTTTGGGAAATCGCATCATCACTCTATGCGATATAATGAAGCAATGACCTTGCTAATTGGAATCTCCTATAATATTAAGAACATGTATTGCTTAGATCTAATATCAAAAAATAAAGAAGATAAAATAATGCAATTAAAGACTTTCAGGAAACAGATAATACATATCCCAGGAATTCTCGTATCTAACTCTGGTAGAAAAGTTTTAAAATTGAATTATGAACATTTTTCACGATTAAAAAACCTATTTTCTAAAATGGGATATACGATTTTATCGAAGAGCATAGCAACTGTGTAGTGATTTTAGTTAGAAATCTGGGTTATTAGCATTCTTAAAATTTTTCATATGATATCCTAGGTTATAAATGTAGAAGCTTGAGAGCAACGATATTTTGATTGAATTCTATTCTTGTATTACAAAGCAAAACATCTTAGTTCCTAATTGAAGAGCGATTCAATGATCTGCATATCTATTTCGTTTAGCCTAAATTGACTTAAAGCTAAATCTTCTTTCATATGTTTTTCTGAGGTAGTTCCTATGAGTGGTACAATTCCGATCTGAGTCAGGTAACGAAAAAGAATCTGGGCTTCTGTTTTTTTGCACTCTTTCGCAATTGTTTGAAATTTTGGATGGCTCAGAATATGATCATTCGCAGTTAGAGTCCAAAAACTTTGGTAAATGACTTTATTTTCATGACAAAATTTTCTTAAAGTTTTATCATATTTTGTTTCGCGATAGAAACGGTTTTGTAAAAATTTCGGCTTAACCTCCGCATTTTCATACAAAAGTTTAAAGACCTTAAGATCATAGCAATTGCTGATTCCGATATGACCAACAAGCTTTTCTTTGAATAATAGCTCAAAAGTTTTCCAAACCTCCAAAGTTCGTTTCATGTCAGCTAAAGGGGAATGTAAAATTAGCGAATCAATGTAATCGGAACCTAGGTTTCTTTGGGAAGTTTCAAATGACTGTTTAACTTGATCCGGTAATTTTGCTTTTGGATCATAAGGGATTCGCTTTGGATCTTGTCCATTAATGGGAGTGAACTTAGTTTGCAGAAACAATTCATTTCGTTTGACGCCTTTCTTTTCTACCTGCCGGATAGCCTCCCCTACTCCTGCTTCTTCATAATGCTTGGGTTGACAAGCAGTATCTATTCCACGGAATCCGGTAAGTATCGCTTGTTCAACAAGTTTAGCTGTCCTATCTTTTTTCCAGGCAGTTCCATAAAATATTGTAGGAATTTTTTGCATTTTGACCATAAGGGTTGCCTCTTTCTAAGTTTCTGATCTGAATTCACAATTTTCTTATTGAATAGAAAGAAAAGGAATTTAAAATGAGAGGAATAGTCCCTTACCTTCAATTTACAAAAAGTGGCGAAGCAATTGAATGGTAAGAAAAAGTCTTTAATGCCAAAGAAGTTCGAGCTAGATTGATTTCTATTAGTTAGGATGCAGAAGGAAATATGTTCGACTTTCACTCGATGGACAAATAATTTTAATCTTTTATAGAGAAAACAGCATGAAACCACAAATTCAAACACAATTTGCCACCTCAAAAGATGGAACCAAAATTGCCTACGATGTAATAGGGTCTGCCCTGTACTCATAAATATTACAGGCGCTAGCTATTTTCATAACCTTACCAAATAGGAAATTGCTCATGGTTTTCCGAGACCAAGCCCCCAAATCTAGATTAGATTCCAAGTATTCAGAGACACAATGCCAATTATAGGAAGCTGGCTGGTTAAAAGGCAACTATATTTACTCTCAAAAATTCTAGAAACCTCTCAATGGAAAAATGATCTTTTAAGCAGAAGAGTTCTATATAGGGATTGGGGGATGGTTTTTCCCTGTGAAAAGAGCGGTGGTTTTCATACGGTGACCCAAGGCAATTGTTATGTAAGATTTAAAAATGAATGCATTCTTTTGGAAAAAGGTGACTTGTTTTTCATCACGAAAGGTCTCCACCATGAATTGGTATCTTCTCCCAGTGAAATACCCAGCCACGATTCTATTGATACCACGACCCAACTTATATCGATGGAAATGGAATCAGGAATCGGATCCAATCTTATAATTCAAAGGCTGACAGATATACTTTTCTACTATGTTATACGGAGATGGATTGAAACAAACAATACCGGAGTTCCGGGTTGGGTTGTGGCATTTAAAGATGAAAAAATTATGGCTACATTGGAAAGAATCCATAAAAACATTTTCCACAATTGGACGATAGAATCCTTAGCTAAATCCGTAGGTCTATCTAGAGCTAGTCTTGCATCTCGATTTAAAAAAGGCTTAGGAGAAACTCCTATCGATTATATTGCAAAATTGAGATTGGAAAAAGGAAAGGTTCTATTGGAAAATGAAGATAAAACCTTAGAAGAAGTATCCAAAGAAGTGGGCTATTCTTCTGCTTTTGCTTTTTCGAAAGCATTCAAAAGAAATTACGGGAAATCCCCCTCTCAAATGAAGCGATTTAGCAAGGAAAATATAAGATATCGTCCCGAATCAGACTTAGAGCGGAACTCGCGGTAGCCCCACTTTCAATTCATCGTCTATTTTTTTTGCAAGCCCTTCTCGAACCATAGACCATACTTGTTGGTACATTTCTTTGTATTTGTTGAACTTTCTTTTACAATAAAAACTACTTTCGTCTTATTTTGCCTTAAGATACTTGGATTCCACATAACCAATCTCTCCATTAACTCCAATTCTACTTCTGCCCTCTCTATTAATTGACTCAATAACAATCCTCTTCTTTTCCTTAGTAACCATCTTTAAACGATCACCTGTCTTATGAAAAAAAACTGGCGTCTTTTCGGGCAATTCAAAGACGATATGCGATTTAAATTCCCCAGTCATTGAAGGGTATAATCGAATAACTTCATCTAGAATAATCAATGGTTCATGATAAGATCTATGATTTATTATTTCATCATCTGAAACCCTTCGAAGATCATACTGAACTTTACTGCCCAGACCTTTAAAAGTACAAAATAGCTTTTCATCTGAAAGAAAGCGACATTGCATATGCATACCAGGTCTACCTGCCTTAAAAAAATTGATTTCATCTCCTTTTCTAATTCCTATAAAGTCTAATATGTCCGATGGTTCGTCAGGGCAACTACCATCAAAACACTCATTTTGTTTTAATACAGAGTATACTGATTCATGCTTAAAAAGTATCGGTGGAGAATCTACCCACTCAAAACCATTTTCTATAAACTTGTAGAATATATTTACGCCGTTCTCTTTTTCTGCCACAGGAGGATTTGAACCATTATCGGGTTTACATTTCATGATTATTGTGCAAAGCATGATAACGAATGCTATTCGGTAGAAAATTTTGTATATCTTTATTGTCGTTTTCATCATTTATACCTGTCCTTCACTATATAGTTTAATTCTTTAATTTTCCTTCCATAAGTTCCTTTATAAGATGAATGCAATTTTTTTTCGAATCTACCATTTAGGAAATTGCTCATAGTTTTCGAAGGCCAAGCCCCCTAAATCCAAAAGGGAATCCCGATATTCAAAACATAATCCCTATTACAGGAAGCTGGCTGGTTCAAGACAACTATATTTTTACTCCTCTTAGTGGTTCGGTTGGATTTTGATTCAATTCTATATTCATATCTATCCCTACTGCTAAACGACTATTTTAGAAAATTTTTACAGGATTGTGGCTTGGACGTAGAGCTGAGCCTATCAAGGTGGATAGAATACGGCTTGCCACTAAACTTATACGCCTTCGACCAAGTGTAATTATCCCTACAAGTTGTTGTCACCACCAATTCTCGATTCGGATTCAAGCTCAATTCATACACACCAAATGACGCAGTTCCCCCTGACTTGTAAATAATCACAATTTTTTCTTCAGCCTGCAAGCTTTTTTTATAATTCTCCATCATGGTTCGGTAATCAATTCTTTTGGTGTATTCATCATCCAAAGCATTGCTCGCATATAGAATTGCTGTTTTCTGATTCTTCAATTCTACCTTGGCAGAGTGAAGAAAGGATAACTGGAGTTCGATCTCGGAGAGATTCTCGATTTTGGATTGAAATCCCAGAAGAGCTCTCTTGCATTCCAAGATATCTTCCTTAACGCAAAATGTATTCATAGTATTTTTTTTTCGTATTCGGAAGGTTTTCCACTGAAACGACTCACCCACTTGATAGGTAAGTCCGAAACCAATTCATCCGGAGATAAATGCCTGGTCTTGGGATCAATATTTTGAAAAAATCCTTGGAGGAGGCGATAATGAGCAAAAAGGATTCTCCAATCGGCATCGAGCATTGTCAATCGGGAACAATTCATCGTATTATGCATAAAATAGGGTTGCATGAATCCAACCGAGTAGCACTCTTTCTCTCCGGGATATTTGCGAGAGACTCTCTCCATAGTATCCTGAACTTGCATATCATTCATTTGAAAAAAGTTAAAACAACCCATTACCACCGAATGCAATACATTATCATACCATTCTTCATTCTTCTTTTTGGCAAATTGATAGTCCCCGATAAAACTCTGAGCCAATTCCTTGCGAACAGGAATGTTTTTATAAAACATATGGCAGAGCTCATCTCCTTTTTGAGATAAAAGTTGAAAAGTTTTTTCCAATTCACCGGAACGATAATTGTCTTTCGTTAAAAGAAGTAGGATATTTCGGTGTTCTTCTCTTACTATTAAGGACAAATCGGGAAGAGAGTTCTTGGAGAAACTGCTACAATCCATGGTAAGAATAAGTCCAAAAATCAAAAGAAATCTTCGAAGAAGAACTCCTAGTAAAAGAGAAAGGATCGTTTGCAATTTCATTATCAACCTATCAATCTATCATTTTCCGGTTTTGCGATCCATACCACCCACACGAGGTGCCGTCGGATTGGCTTGACCATATAGGAAATTGCTCATAGTTTTCGAAGGCTAAGCCCCCTAATCCAAAAGGGAATCCCGATATTCAAAACATAATCCCCATTACAGGAAGCTGGCTGGTTAAAAACAACTATATTTTTTTACGAAAAATCGCAAAAAATGGAGAAAAAGCAAGATTTCTCAACCAATTGCGTAATATAGAATGATTCCATTATTCTGGGAACAGAAGCAACAGAGTCAGTAATCTTTTTCTTCCCCACTGGATCTCTGCATTTAGCAGATGTTCTTGACCAGGCTTGTGATGTGCAAAACATTGAATTTTCTCCTTGTCACTGAATCATAAAATAAAATAATTGTACCAATCTTATACCCTAGAAGGAAAGTTGATGAAAATTAAAATTCAATCCAGTATCGCAATACTAAGCACCATGATGGGGATTGGTTGTGGAGGCTTTGGAAGTAGTGGGAACAATTTCGATCTATTCGAACTCCTACTTCTCCAAAACCTTCTATTTCCACCTGCCGTTAAAGAGGTTAATGAGTGCTCCAGACCCGAAAGAAGTGATCCACTTCTAACCCAAGGTGACCCTCTTGTTCGAGAACAGTGGTATCTAAACAACACAGGGCAATCTGCCTTTGCATCGGATCGTGGGACTGCTTGTGAGGATGTCTGGGCATCTCGTAGCATTGTCTCTCGAAAGCTCACAGGCTCAGGTGTTAAGGTAGTGGTCATCGATGAAGGGTTGGAAATTGCCCACGAAGACTTGGCACCCAATCTTGGAACCGGTTCCATAAATTTTGGTGGTGGAAGTGACCCAACTCTTGGAACCAACGATGGGGATCATGGAACCAGTGTTGCCGGAATTATTGCTTCAAGAAGTGGAAACAATCTGGGAGGAAGGGGAATTGCCGGAAGAGCCAGTGTGATAGGAGCTAATTATTTAATACCTGCTTATCAATCAGAAGCCAACCATGTCAATTCTTTAGGTGGTACGACCGGAACCAACACAGGGGCAATCTTCAATCTCAGCTATGGAACCAGCAACCATCAACCGTTAGCTATGAATAGTGCTCTTGCTATCCACTTGAGTGGAGCGGGAAGGACTACCCTTCGAAATGGTCGTGGGGGAATTTATGTGAAGTCGGCAGGGAATGGATTTCTTACCTATGGGACAGATGCTGCCTGCACGGGAGCCAGAGCCATTCGGGTGAGTTGCCAAAATGCCAGTATGGATCCCCAGAATACAGCAGTAGAAGTGATTGTAGTGGGTGCATTGAATGCCGAAGGTAAGAAATCTTCCTATTCTACAGCAGGTTCCGCCATCTGGGTGAGTGCACCCGGAGGAGAGTTTGGATACGATAGAACAGTAGTCTCCTCAACCGATGCGAATGTATTCAAGCCGGCTATGATTACAACCGACCAAGAAGGTTGCAATCGAGGCTATGCCAAGACCACCGATCCGGTGAATAACTTTGTGAACAATTCAAACGGGCAAAATCCCGGTTGCAAGTATACAAATACTTTCAATGGAACCTCATCTGCGGCTCCCTCCACTTCCGGTGTCATTGCCCTTATGTTGGAAGCAAATCCCAACCTAACCTGGAGGGATGTTCAATTCATCCTAGCCAAGACGGCAAGGAAGGTAGATCCGGACATTGCACCGGTTGTGGACAATTCCGTAACCGGATCATTGGTGTCCGAACCGGGATGGATTACCAATGCCGCCGGCTACAACTTCCACAACTACTATGGATTTGGTGCTGTGAACGCAGATGCGGCAGTGGATATGGCAGTTGCCTATTCCAACCATTTGCCGGCAGGAGGACTATTGACAGAGACAGCGAGCTCAGGGGTGATTTCTGTTGCTGTTCCGGACAATTCAGCAACCGGAATTACAAGTACCTTGTCCATGTCCAACAACAGAACGATAGAACAAGTTCAGATTACCATCTCGGCTACTAGAAGTACAACCGAAGGAAATCAAGACTTGGCTCTGGAACTCACTTCTCCTTCGGGAACCAAGAGTGTTCTTCTAACCAATCGAAATGGATTGGGAGCAAATGCAAATCTCAACGACACAAGGTTTCGTTCCAATGCCTTCTATGGAGAGAGGTCTGCCGGAGTATGGACTCTACGAGTGATTGATGGTTGGGCAGGAGCTCCCATCTACACATTGACCAATTGGACCCTGACAGTTCATGGACATTGAGAGGTAAGAATATGATAGTTAAGAAAGTAATTTGTGTGACCGGTATCTGTCTTGTTCTAGGAGCAGATGTGATGGCCCAAGAAAAATTCCGAGAAACCCCAAACCCTGAGGTAGTTCAAGCGGAAGCGACAACCAAGTTCGAAGCCAATGGTAGAAAGCTGGAATTTCTTCCGAATCTCAAGGCAGAACAGGTTAAATCCAAGGATAGTATTGAATCTAAGACAGTATTCTCCAAGACATCCAAGCCTGTACCTACTGCATCCAAGTCCACGGGCATAGGAGCAGGGCTTCCCGTAGCACGAGACCAAGAAACAGGTAGAGTTGTATACATTACAGGCTTTGTAATTGCAGAAATCGACCTATCCATAACAACTCCGGAGACGGTTGCGGGTATCTCGGGAATGCAACTGGCATTAAAGCAAGGAAACCGTGCCTTTTATAAGGCTAAGAATGATGTCTTTGCATCTACAGAAGGTTTAAAGTCAATTCCCGGTGTGTTGAAGGCAGAGGTAGAAGTCCTCGATCATCTCAACTATCCGAATTGATGGAATAGTAGGGAAAATATTTTCTTCTCTAAACGGAAAGGGAATACTTAGCTCTGCCCGAACTGGGTAGAGCTAAGTTTGATTTCTCTTAGCTTGAATATTTTAAAATTATTTAACTCTTTGGAGTTGTCTTGGATTTTGTCCCTGTCGGATTCGGCTTGCAAGTCCCCTCTTCCCAACATCTTTCTGCACCACAATCACATCCATTGGTAAATGCTTGTCCACAGTTTAGATTGGGATTTCTCAGAATACTGCAATGGTCTACACAAGTATTCGGAAAACTTCTCCAGGTTCCACCTGCTGTATTGCATTGGTTTCGAGATTCGGAATATGAAGAAGGATCTCCTTGCAAAACTTCTGTAGCACCGGATCCTTCGTTTCCGTTTTCACTGGGTGAACTCTCTCCATCCTTGCCCATACCACCATTGCAAGAATAGATCCATAAGAAAATAGCTATAGCAATGAGTCTGATAGGCTTCCTCTGCACAATATTCATTGAATTAAGTTTCATTGTTTAAAATTAAACCGGTATTCTCTTCTATCAATCATAAATCCGAATTCTTTTAAAAAAATACAACCTATAGTAACTTTAGGTGATAGTAGTTAAGAAGGTTTCGATTTTCGAATCAAGGAAAAACCATTTCTTACATTCTCACTTTACCATATAGGAAATTGCTCATGGTTTTCCAAGACCAAGCCCCCAAATCCAGATTTGATTCCAAGTATTCAGAGAGCCGATTCCCAATATAGGAAACCTGGTGGCTTAAAGGCGACTATATTTTTTTTCGAAAAATCGCTAAAAATGGGACATATTTTACTTCTTGTGAGATTTCTTGGGATAGTTCGTTATTGTCTTTCATCGTTTTTATTAATTTTATCCACCTACCAAAGGGGTTAGTTTTACAAAACTTACTTTTATTTCTGTGTATAAGAGTACATCTTCTAGGCTTTCGGCTTGTCGGTTGTCTATCAGCACAAAGAAACCATTTTTTGGGAAGGCTCCCAAAGTTATATAGACTTATTTTTCGGCATCAATCATTTTGCGTTCTTTCACTTTGTAGCCGTTCAGCAGCTTTTCTGCTTCAGAAGAGGCAATATTACATTCCTATATTTTAGGACTGCCCAAAAATCAACTTCTATTTGTTCAAAATCTGGGTGTATGTAAATTTAAAATCACAAGTTTCAGTTGAGCAATTCTCCCATAATGCCATTGCCCTCATCTAATTCGGTGATGAATTGATTTAAAAATTGAGTAAAATTCTCACAGTAAAAAGTTTTTTCGCAGCTTTTGTCTTCATAGATGTGATAGATACAAATCTGCAAATCCTTGATGTCTATTCCTATGAAATCACTGAAATCCGACAAATTTATTAATGGGATAAACTGCTGTTTGCTGACTATCTCTTGAAGGTCTATGATTTGTAATATAGAAAGTAAATCTCCCCCGTGAAAAAGCGGCAATTCATTATTTACGCCATTGTGTATTTGATAAGATGTACGTATATCATCAGGAAGATGTATCGAAAAAGATGCTCAAAATCGTCGATTTTATCATTACTGATACCATTTGCCAAATCCTTTGCACTTGCATACACTGTTTGATCTAAGTAATGTTCTATCAATTTCCAACACTCAGCTATATTTTTTTGCATTATGGAAGCAGGGTTAGATTCAAGGTAAATTTTTAAATTTTGCTCTTTCGAATAAATCACAAAAGAGCTTCTCGCAGTGTTGGACATAGCTTTGTTTTTGTAATTTAAAAATAGGAATGACTCCCTTTTTGGCATCTACTTTAAAGTAGAGCTCATTATTCTTATAAAATTTGAGGTATTTGCCTTGTTCATCTTCACCTGCCTCTAAGTCAAT
>JAFIGA010000215.1 GCA_020831715.1 Leptospira sp.
ATAATTGAATTTACCTTGCTTGGAAATCTTGTCGATTCCATTCTAGCTTGAATAATAGCAAAACATTTTTTACTCATTTTTATGCTTAAAAGCTATATATTCTTTTATTATATCATCGTATTTATCATAGGAGTTGATTAATTCCTTAATAAATTCTCTAAAAACACCATCTCCTCCCTTTTTTTTCAATTTCATATTACAAATAGAGCTGATATATTCATCAGCATCAATAGGACAAGCACTAATCCCCACTTCTCTTAATAACTGGTAATCATTCCAATCATCTCCAATAAAAGCTGTTTGTGACAATTCGATATTCTTTTTTTTGCAAAAATTAATTGCGAAATTTAACTTATTATCAATACCTAAATTAACATTTTTTATATTTAATTTTTCAAATCTTTTTTTTACAGCATTACTTTTCTCTCCTGATATAATACATAATTCAATATTTAAAAAATTTAAAAGCAAAACTCCACCACTATCTCTGGTGTTAAACAATCTTAAATAATCTCCGGCTTCATTATAAAACATACCGCCATTAGTCCAGACGCCGTCAACATCCGAGAATACTACCTTAATATTATTATTAATATTCCTCATGTTTCAACCATATCCGTTGTAATAATTTCATTTATTGGTATTTTTTTTACACATTTTTTGTTAATAATTTTATGCCTTTCATTCCATCTTAATCCAGTTCCAGGACTCAATAGCCATATATCACTTTCTTTGATTTCTTCACCAACACTTACCTCTCTCTTAGATGCAATAGATCTTTCAAGTTTTTTTCTTGCATTTTCGGTCGCTTCAGAAACAAAAATTCCTTCTTCACCTATACTTCTTTCCAACATACGTATATCACGAATCATTCTTCTTACACCATCTGGTCCAAGTGATCCTTCTTGATCACTTCCCTTCATTTCACGATCTATAGTTATGTGTTTCTCGATGATTCGAGCTCCAATTGCAACTGCGGCAACAGGCATTGAGATTCCAACAGTATGATCAGAATATCCGATTACTTTGTCTGGGTATTTTGATTTTAGATAAGGAATAGACGCAAGATTAACATGATCAGGATGAGTTGGATACTCAGACACGCAATGTAAAATAGATAACTCTGTTCCATGACTATCAAATATTGAAACTGCTTCTTCAATTTCAACTTCTCCATGCATTCCAGTAGATATTATGGTAGGTATTTTCGTTTTTGCAACTTCGTGTAGTAAAGGAATATTTGTCAAATCTCGACTAGCTATTTTAAAAAAATCAGGGGTAAAATACTTTAAAACACTTAATGCCCCTGGATTGCAAACTGTTTCAACAAATTTGAGACCTAATGATTTAGCATACTTGTAAATCTCAAAATGATCTTCATCACTCAGTTCTAACTTTTTTCTATGTTCACCATATGTCCGACCAAACGAATGAGGACTTTCGTATATCCTGCTCATCTCGGAATTAGTCAATTCCTGGTTTAAATCTCTTTTGGTTAGCTTTACTGCATCTATAGATTCAAACTCTAAATTGAAGGTAGCCGCTTTTGGCTTTCTGGACACCAAATCTACTATCAGTTTTGCTATTTCAACTGAACCATTGTGATTTTGTCCAATCTCACCAATTACGAATACATGGTTACTGGATTTAATATTCTTCGACACTATTTTAGTTTTCTCCCTACCCAGAGAATACTATTATCACCTACATAATCACAATAAGATGTTTCCCAATTCACCATTCCTACCGGAAGTCCAATAGTCGGAGGAGGTGATTTTTCAATATCCTCTTTCAAGCTAAAATTGAAGTAGTGAGGACCATGAATAGCATCATTTTTTCTTACTGTACCAGCATGCCAATGTGGAGCGGTGTAGGCTGGAACATGTATAATGAACCATCCTCCCGGAATCAATATTTCATCAAGTCGCTCCCAAATTGTCTCTGCATCTAATAGATGTTCTAATGTATGACTGGTAAATATGCCATTTATTGAATTAGCAGATGGCCATTCCGAGTCTTTATCTACTACCTTGGCTCCGAAGCCTAGAGACATTGCACCGCCACCTATATCTACAATTTCACCCCCCTCCTTCAATAAAGAAAGCAATAAGTCTCTATTTTGATATAGACCTCTCCATCTCCATACACCTAATTCTTTATTTACTACTTGATGTCGATACTTATAACTTTCAGTGTAGGAATCTGCTTCATTTAGTCCTGGATCTCCAGATGTATATTTCTCCATCAATTCTTTAAATCTCTCTGAATTGATTTCCTCTTCTGTTGGTAATTTCATATTTTATACTCCGATATTGACACAATGAATTGTTGAAATGAAATACTAAAAAGTATTTATTGTTGACTGTATGCAATCCGCAACTTTATTAATCATTTGGTCTTCCATGTTTACAAATATAGGAAGAGATACACTCCTACTTAGCAATTCCATAGTTTTAGGGAATGCTTTTTCAAGAGGTTCCGAATGCGAAGACACCAACTCAGGCATATGATTCCATGTTCCTGCAAAATGCCATGTGACAGCCTCTGGCAAGATTTTAGTAGATATACCTATTTCCAGTAATTTGCCCCTAATCTTTTTGGCCAATTCATTAGTTTCTACCATAAATACCAAAGCATCTGCCGTATCATACGAGCCTTCCGGTAACTCTCTCAGTTTAATACCAGGAATTCCTTCTAGTAATTGTATTAATTTAGCTTTATTTGCCCTTTGTGACTGAACTATACCATCTAACTTCTTTAATTGAGCCAATCCTACTGCGCCCTGTAATTCCATCATTCTGTAGTTAAATCCACTCCCTGATCTTGTATCTTCCCAGCGAGGAACTTTTGGATTGTTTTCATGTCCATGATCATGCCACGCGAATGCTTTTTCATAATCTTCTTGGTTCTGAAAGACGATCATGCCACCCTCACCTGTTGTCATAGTTTTAGCAAAATCAAAACTAAAAGTTCCGATTCTTCCCCAAGTTCCTAAAGGTTTCCCCTTTAGGTTTCCACCACAACCCCAGGCTGTATCTTCAATCAGAATTATCCCCTTATCTACACAAATCTTTTGAATTTCTTCCAATCTTGCCGGTGTTCCGAGCATATGAACTACTATGACCGCTTTGGTTTTAGGTGTAATCCTTCTCAATAGATCCTCAGGATCCATATTCAGAGTTGCATCTACTTCCGTGCATATCGGAATAGCACGGGATTCAATGATGGCTTCTACTGTTGCAACAAATGTGAATGATTGTGTGATCACTTCATCACCTTCACCTATGTCCAGAGATGCTAAAGCCACTCTCAGAGCAGAAGTACCTGAAGTGACTGCCAAAGAATATTTCACTCCCATCTTTTTCGAAAATTCACTCTCAAATTCTTTAACTTTATATGTATTATTCCTCTTGGCATCAAAAGCATGACGCATCAATACTCCACCTGAGTCAAATACACTATTTACTTCATCTCGCTCTTCTTTGCCTATTAATTCAAATCCTGGCATTTCTTATTCCTCTCCCTCATTTACATTCTTTTGAAAATTTCTTTCACTTTCTAACTTGTCTTTATAATACCTGTATATATTTTTTAAATGTCTAATTTTATTTGCTCTGCCCAATAAAGAATCATCGGCTAAGACCCAAGTAGATTTGTTTGGCCACAACCATGGGTTAAGCATTAAATGATGCAACCTTAAACAGATCAGAATGTCATATACTTGCAATTGACTTGGATTCAAACTAGCTACTATTTCTCGCGCGGAATTAATAATTTCGTAAATCAACTCGAAATTTGTTTCTGGTTTTAATAGCAATATTATGGAACGAATAGAAAA
>JAFIGA010000218.1 GCA_020831715.1 Leptospira sp.
TGAAAAAATTCTTTATTCTCATTTATGGGATGGTAAGCCCACACAAGTCCTTAACCGTGGAAAAGACTATGTAGATTTCGCACCGGACAGAGTAGCTATGCAAGATGCAACGGCTCAGATGGCATTGCTTCAGTTCATGCAGGCGGGTCGCCCCAAGGTTGCGGTTCCTTCTACCGTTCACTGTGACCACTTGATCGTTGCTCAAGAAGGATCTTCGAATGACCTTACCAAGGCAAACAAAGATAACAAAGAAGTTTATGATTTTCTCTCTTCCGTCTCCAACAAATATGGAATTGGGTTCTGGAAGCCGGGTGCCGGTATCATCCACCAAGTTGTTTTGGAAAACTATGCATTCCCCGGTGGAATGATGATTGGAACCGACTCCCACACAGTGAACGCTGGTGGGTTGGGTATGGTGGCAATCGGAGTTGGGGGAGCGGATGCCTGTGATGTAATGGCAGGTCTTCCTTGGGAATTGAAATTTCCGAAGTTAATCGGCATTAAACTCACAGGCAAAATGAACGGTTGGACATCGGCCAAAGATATCATCTTAAAAGTTGCAGGAATTCTCACCGTAAAAGGGGGAACGGGTTGTATCGTGGAATACTTCGGTGATGGAGCTGAGTCCCTTTCTTGTACAGGAAAAGGTACTATCTGTAACATGGGTGCAGAAATTGGAGCTACGACTTCGACTTTTGCCTATGATGCTTCTATGGAAAGATATCTAAGAGCAACTGACAGAGCCGATGTAGCTGACGCCGCCAATGCTATCAAAGAACATTTGACAGCAGACCCGGAAGTCTATGCAGAACCGGATAAATACTTCGACCAAGTAATCGAAATCAATCTAACAGAACTCGAGCCGCATTTGAATGGTCCGTTTACTCCTGACTTGGCGACTCCCATTTCCAAATTGAAAGCCGAAGCAGAAAAGAACGGCTGGCCTCTCAAAGTGGAAGCGGGGCTCATTGGATCTTGTACCAATTCGTCCTATGAAGATATTTCTCGTGCGGCGTCTTTAGCGGAGCAGGTAGCGGCAAAAGGTATCAAAACCCAAGCAGAATTTTCCATCACTCCGGGTTCGGAGTTGGTTCGCTATACAATCGAGCGAGATGGATTTATCAAGACCTTCGACAAGATTGGAGGAAAAGTTTTCGCCAACGCTTGCGGTCCTTGTATCGGGATGTGGGCGAGAGTGGGAGCTGAGAAAAAAGAAAAGAACACAATCGTTCACTCTTTCAATCGAAATTTTCAATCCAGAAATGATGGAAATCCTAACACCTACGCATTCGTGGGAAGCCCGGAGCTGGTAACGGCACTAGCTATTGCCGGAACTCTTGCTTTCAATCCACTTAAAGATACTTTGAAGAATGAAAAAGGCGAAGATGTTATGTTGGATCCTCCCACAGGATCGGAACTGCCTACTAAGGGTTTTGCCGTGGAAGATGCAGGCTACCAAGCTCCCGCAAAAGATGGTTCCGGTGTGGAGATCAAAGTGGATCCTAAATCGGACAGATTGCAACTTTTGGATCCATTCACTGAATGGGATGGAAAAGACATCACCGGATTGAAACTTCTTATCAAAGCCAAAGGCAAATGCACGACCGACCATATATCCATGGCAGGTCCTTGGCTCAAGTTCCGTGGACATTTGGACAATATCTCCAATAACTTATTGATTGGTGCAACCAACTTCTATAATAGCAAGATCAATGAAGTCAAGAACCAACTTACGGGCGAATATGGTCCTGTCCCTGCAACTCAGAGAGATTACAAGGCAAAAGGGATCGGCTCCATTGTAGTGGGTGATGAGAACTATGGAGAGGGATCGTCCAGAGAGCATGCGGCTATGGAGCCACGTTTCTTGGGAGTTCGCGCGGTATTAGTGAAGTCATTTGCTCGTATTCATGAGACCAACTTGAAGAAGCAAGGTATGCTTGCTTTGACATTTGCCAATCCGGCTGATTATGAAAAGATCCAAGAAGACGATACCATTGATATTGTGGGACTAACCAGCTTCTCGGAAAACACTCCGCTCAAGCTTGTTCTAAATCACAAAGATGGTTCCAAGGATGAGATCACTGTGAACCATACCTATAACAAGCAACAGATAGAGTGGTTCAAAGCAGGATCAGCATTGAACATTGTGAAGAAACAACACGGCTAGAAGCTCATTGAGCTCATTGAAAAATAGGCAACATCCCACGGGCAGAGATGGATTGGTTCTGGATGAAACATACTGGAACGCTCTGTACGGGGATGGCTATGATATAGATGGGCATTTCAATGCCAAGGAACACGCTAAATATGCAAAATCCCTAATGGATCTTATGGACATCAAAGTCCAGAGCCTTGGGGATTTTGGTTTTGGAAAAGGCTTACTCCTCCGCGAATTCAACCGAGCTTTTAAACCGGCTCGGGTTGTGGCGGTGGAGCCCTCAGCCGATCGAGTAGAAGAACTCCGCAAGCAAAAGTGGATTTCTTCCACTCATATTCAGATTCACAACCAGACTTTGGAAGATTTTGAACCGCCTTACTTGTCTTATGCTCCTTTAGATTTGGGAATCTGCAATTCCGTAATCCAATACATTCCGGATCGTGAATTGAAAAAAGTAGTGGAAAAATTCGCCAAATTCACAAAATTTCTCTACTTCAATGTCCCCACAAAGAATGACTATATCCGAATGAAAAAAGAAATTGGTTTCGAAGACCCATATGCCCACCAAAGAGATCTAAAATTCTACAAAAAACTGCTCAGTCCTTATTTTCATTTTGTCTCATTCAATTTGCTCGAAAGCAAGTTATCGAAATCCCCCTTGGTTTTCGAAGCAGAAATATTCTTACATTAGAGATCGGCATCGCAGAATCACTTGCGATTCCTAAGCCTCATTCTATGATAGGGCATGAAGGAAAAATTTTGGAAAGACAAGACCATCGTTATCACGGGAGCCTCCAGCGGAATAGGGGAAGCAATCTTTCACAAGTTGGAATCGATTGCCGGCAGAATCTATCTTCTCTCCCGCAATCCACCCCCCAATTTTAAGC
>JAFIGA010000219.1 GCA_020831715.1 Leptospira sp.
TCAAATTTTTTAGAATCAATAATTTTAGCAACAGTGGACTGAAACTCAAAGGCTCCCGGAATATAGACTACAGTAACATCTTCGAGATCACCACCGTGAGAAACTATGGCATCCAAAGCTCCCTGGAGTAAGCGATCCGTAATAAACTCATTGAATCGGGATACAACAAAACAATGTTTCTGACCTTGGGCTACGCGCTTGCCTTGGATGGTTTTAAAAGACATGAATACCTCTAAATGTGTCAAATGCATTGACCTATACAAGTCAAATTGCTAGACTGACCGAGTATGGCAAGTGGAAAAATTCAGAACATACTCTCGATGATTTTTATATTCGGATTCATTCAATGCTCAGTTTTTTTTCAAAAGCAAGAAGCACCCTTAGCCATTCCACCGATCAATCCGGGAGACAACCTATCCATTTCCAAAATTGTAAAAAGACACAAATCAGGTCATCGAGAAATTCTCGCTACCGGCCCTGAAGCTATGAGATATATATTTTATAGAGCAGGATGCATGGATGGATCCAGTTTAGTAGGACTATTGCAACACGAGTGGAAGCCTGACTCTCAACTCGAGAAGTGGACGGGAGCTTGCAAATCCATGAAATCCGATTCTATTTATTTTCGAATCACGCATCCGGGAAACCCAACGAAGTACAAAGAGTTTGGAGATACCACACTATCTTATCTTAGGAAAGCCGAAGAGGAACAAAATATTGCCTGGTTCCAAAAAGCCATAGAATACGAACCGGCACTAGCCGATGCCAGATTGAATCTCTTCCAGTCTGAAGTGGACAAAAAGAACTGTAAAAAAGCCAAAAGACATCTGGACATATTTTTGCAATTATCCCCCGGCTTCCCGCAAAACTATCAACTCAAGTCATATTATAGAAAATCCTGTAAATAGAGATGGGGGTATTTCTAGCAAGGAAGTAAAAAAAGATTCCATGGGAGCTCGCTCATTGGGATGTGCAAGCTGTGGGGATTCGACTCCGGCTTCGCCTGTCGAATTAGGGGTGGTTGCTATCGCAATCAGAACAACAACCTTCCGTTTAGAATGGCAGAGCCATTCTTTTTCGTATTTTCCGTTGTTAATTCTTCTGCGAACGAATGTTGATGATGAATTATTACTTCCCGACTCGCACAACGAGTGTTATTTTACCTCGGTGGTCTTCAACTATTTCGAATCCTTCTTTTTGGAGAGACTTTTTCAATCGATACATTCCCAGATTCACAACCTCCCCCGATGAGTTGGCGGACTGAACAGGAAAGCTTTTTCCGGTGGTTTCAGGAAAAGAAGACTTAGGTTGAAAGGGCGAAATATTTTGTTCCATGGTATAAATATAGGATCGGAATGCATACCCATGAATCTGAAATAGACTTGCAGAAGAGTCGTTTTTTTTTACTTTGGTATGGAAGCTATGAAACATAAGTCCGCCAAGAAAAACGCTAATAACGCCGTCCCGTCAAGATCTAAGAAACCCATATTCTACTCGGAACAAAATTTTGAAATAAAGCAATCCAAAATACCCGGAATTGGTCAGGGATTATTCACTAAAGTCAATTTAAAAAAGGGAGACAATATCGGCTACTACACCGGTAAAATTCTCACTGATGACCAAGCCGAATCCAATCGTTATGTGGAATCCAAATACCTTTTATGGATCTGTAAAGATCACTGGATCTATGGAGAAGGTAAACTAGCAGGATATACTCGTTATATCAATCATTCTTCCAAGCCCAATATTGAATTAGTGACCTCGGTTCGCTGGAAGACTGCTCGTTTTCGAGCATTAAAATCGATTAAGGCGGGAGAGGAATTATTCTTTGATTATGGACCGGAATATTGGGAGAATATGGATTTCGATCCTAAATAAAAGTCGAGTTTCAAAACAAAATAGGAGTAAATTAATCAATATGAAGAAGTTTAAATTTTATTCCTTTATTCTGTCAGTGGTCTTTATCTTCAGCCCTCTTCTATCTGATGAGACCAGGAAACCTATTAACAAGATCTCCTGCTTGGATAAGGGAATATGCCATCAGCTATTTTCCATGGATGGAACGATTGTTATTGAATTCACCAATCAAAACAAAACCATTCCACTTACAGTGATAGTTGAATACAATGATGCACAAAACCTCGACTTGGAAGCAGGAAGAAAGGATATACTTCTAATTTCACCCAATGAAATTCGTTCAACTGACTTTATCCAAATATCCGATCCGAATAAAAGATGGAGTATCAATTATCCATTTCGATTTTACCAAGGTGACATCACCCAAGAGATGGATGCAGACTATGTTTATCGTCTTCCATTCAGGAATAAACATTTACTCACCCAGGGATACAACGGTATCTGGACCCATCAAGGCAAGAACGCTTTAGATTTTGATATGCCGGAAAAGACTCCCATACTTGCCGCAAGAGAAGGTGTTGTAACTGATTTTGCAGATCACTTCACGATTGGAGGCAACAATCCTTCCCTAAAAGCAAAAGCGAATTTTGTAACCATTTTGCACGAAGACGGAAGTTCCGCATTTTATGGACATTTATATCCAAAAGGTGTTCAAGTAAAAATAGGACAGATTGTAAGAAAAGGACAACAAATTGGTTTGTCGGGAAATACCGGTTATAGCACTAATCCTCATTTACACTTTCAAGTAATGAAACCTATCATCCAAGATCAAGGAGTCGATGAACCTACCGTTCCTACATTTTTTCAAACTGAGTCTAGTTTAAAAGATAGTCTAGTGGAGCAAAATTTCTATTGGCATGAAGATACTCCCTTATCAGAAATTCCATTCATCGCTAAAGATTATATTAAAATCTGCAATGATTTCAACGACAAGGGTGAAGTATTCAACTGCACATCCGTAAGACAAAAAGGAAATATTGTCGTTCAACTTTATGTTTTTAAACCCAAAATTCGCGAGTATGAATTCTATGTCTACTCCCAAGGGGAGTCAGCACCTATCTTAAAGTGGAAGATTGAATCGCAGAAAGATTGGAGCAAATTCTACACCTATACGAGCTCATCCAATCTGAACCCAGGCAAGTATCAGCTTGTGGTTCGTTCCGAGAATTTAGAACTCGATCCGATCCCCTTTGTCGTGAAAAAATAATTTGACATTAATGCCGTCTTATATTTACTATAATTATGACGGCTTTTTATCTTTTGGATTCTTGGAATTCCGATGAGCTCTTGACTCTTTGGCTAAAAGATGAAAGCGGTAGAGACTACTTCTTTTCCGATATTTACTATCCCAACATCCAGATTCGTCCCCTTTCTCGAAAAGGGGATTTCATTCTAAAGGATCTGTTAAACCAAGGTATATTGACTGAGTCAAAACCATTTGCCACTCGTTCTCAGGAACTGTGGAGTGGTCGTCCCATGGACGTCTTTTCTTGTCGGGTGAAAAAGTTAGCCTATATGAGAAAGTTCATCCGGGATGTGGATTTTTTACGTGATCATATTGAACTCTATGGCTCTTTTTCGACTCCGGTTCGCGAGTATTTCTTGGAACAAGATGTCTATCCCTTGGCAAAAGTCGAACTCGAAGAAATGGGTGACAAAACTCTGCCCTGGGGAGGCAACCTGCAATTATCTAATATTAGCCCTCCGCTGGCAGGAGTAAAGAGAGATCTTCCCCCATTCAGGTCTATCCATATAACAACAGACCACGGACGCTATCTTCCTCTGGGGGATGAGAATCCCATACGCATAAAAATGGGAGATACGTTGATCAGCTTGATGGGCAACACAAGAGAAATCTTAAACGGGGTCAATGCTGTTTTTGGAGAATGGGATCCGGACATAGTCTTTACAAGTGGGGGGGACGAATTCATTCTACCCCGTCTTTTCCAATGGGCAGACGAATTGCGGATTCCTTTGATTTTGGATCGGGAGAAAACGAAGACTTTTCGAAACAACAATCCAAAAAGCAGAACTTTTTATAGCTATGGACGCATCATTCATAAGTCCCAAGCTTTTCCTTTATTCGGAAGATTGCATATTGATAGAAGGGAATCTTTTTTTCTTTCCGAGTCGGACTTGGAAGGTATATTTGAAATGTCCCGATTTTCACGCATGCCCATTCAGAGACTCGCTCGTTCTTCGCCGGGAACGGCAATGAGTGCCATGGAGGAAGAAATTGCATTCCGAAAGAACATACTCATACCTCGCGTAAAAGGGAAGGCATCGGCAATCAAACCCCTCTCGGTCATTTTAAAAGTAGACCAAGGCGGCATGACATTTCGTCCTTTAGTCGGCTACTATGAGAATGTCATTGAGATGGACTTTCGTTCTCTCTACCCAAGTATCATGAGTGTCTACAATATCTCCGGTGAAACGGTAAATTGCGAATGTTGCAGTTGGGACGGACAATTCATTCCTGTTCCTCATACTCCCTACCATATCTGCATGAAGAGAAGAGGAATTGTGAGTGATGCTGTGGAGATCCTAATCCAACAAAGAGACCTTATCAAGTTGGCAATCAGTGATCCCGATTCTCGAATCAGCCCTGAAGAAAGAGAGATTTTGAATCTACGTTCTACTGCATTGAAATGGTGTTTGGTGACTTGTTTCGGATATACCGGCTATAAAAATGCAAAATTCGGAAGAAGGGAAGCCCATGAATCCATAACTGCTTGGGGAAGATATGCAATCACCCAAGCGAAAGAAATAGCAGAAGATATGGGCTATCGGTTTTTGCATGGGCTGACCGATTCACTTTGGTTGATTGCGGAATCTTCTCATCTCCTGGAAAAGGATTCTATTGATGAATTGCACCAACGCATCAAAGATCGACTTTCTCTGAGGCTTTTGTTCGAGGCAAAATACTCTTGGATTGTATTCCCCAGTTCCAAGGTTCGAGAAGGATTTGCCGTTCCCACTCGCTACTACGCCAGAGAATGCCATGGCATCATGAAGTATAGAGGAGTTGCATTGAGAAGAAAGAATACTCCCAAGTTAGTTGATGACTTTCAGATTGCACTATTGAATGTATTGGCTCTCTGCGAGAACTCCCAAGAAATAAAGAATAGAGAAGAGGAATTTCGATCTATCTTCAAAAAATTTCTAGGCAAGTTGTATGAAGGCAATTTCGAAAAAGAGGATCTGGTCGTTGCACAGAATTTAACCAAAAAAACCGGTGGCTACAACACCAACACAGCATCCCAGATCGTTTTGAACGCAATCCTGGAGCAAGGGATTACTTTGGAAGGCGGACAAAAAATCGAATACATCGTAACCAACAGGTCACATCCCGATCCCAAACAACGCTATCTCCCCTACTACCAATTTTCCAAAGAACGACATAGCGTTGATATCAAATTCTATAAGGGTCTCTTGCAAGATGCCTGGGATGAAGTATTGGGAATATTCTTTCCCGAGAGGGATCTTTTCAGTGGGCACCATCTATGATCATACAGTGTTTAGGTGAATCGAACGCCAGAATCCAGCTAAGTCTTACCGATTTCATCTTGGAAGCCATTGCCAAAAGATCTCTTCCCATATTGGTAACAGGTGAAGAAGGATTTCCCTTTCACCATTACTTTCAACGTGGCAGATACTTGGGCTTCTCCCAGCATATTTTAGGAAAACTCTTGGTCTGCCAATCTGTAAATATGTACCATTTGCGAGATATTATAAAAGGTATGCCGGAAGAAATGAGAAATGGAGCCTTCCCTATTCTTGTTAATTTCTCCAAGAACTATCTGGATGAAAATGTCACGCCTAACGTGAGTGATTTTCTTTTTACAGAAGACCTATCTCTATTGCAAGGATTGTCGAGGAAGTTTTCTCTTCCTGCCTTTATCTGGGAGGAAGAATGCAGAGAAGAAAATTCCAGAAGAAAATATTTACAAAAATTGGTTCACAATCATGCTTCTTGTGTATTGGACTGGTCGGAACAGTCGCCCCGGGTTACCAAGAATACACTGAGCAAACAAGAGAGACTTTTGATTTATGAGAATTCCCGGTCGGGGATCCTTCGCTTAAGCGGAGAGATGATACCAAAAATAGCTTAGATAATGCTTTTGATAGAAGTAACCAACCCGTCTTTAGTCCAGGGTTTGGACATGATTGCGTGGGCTTTCCCTAAATCTTTGGCTCGTTGGATGGATTCAGGATCGGCTTGACCGGTGAGAAGGATTTTCTTGATAGACGGATATTTCTCTTGAATGGAAATGAGAAATTCATCCCCTTTCATACCGGGCATGAGGTAATCACTCACCAACAAAACTACAGTTTCATCGGGATTGTCAATCTCTTCGAGAATTTCAATTGCTTCATCGGCAGATTCAGCTGTTTCGTAAAGGTAGTCCTCACCAAAACTGGATCGCAACTGCTCTTTTAAAGTATCTAGTATACTTTCTTCATCATCCACGCATAAAAAAATTGATCGACTCATCATTCCATAGGCAATGCAACAAAGAATGTTGTGCCTTCCCCCAACTTAGTTTCAAAGTAAATATTTCCATTATGCTTGTCAATGATTCTTTTCACTATATCCAAACCCAGCCCAGTTCCTTCCCCCCTTGCCTTAGTTGTGAAGAATGGTTGAAAGATCTTGTCTTGGTGCTCTGCCGCAATACCTCGACCTGAATCTTTTATAGAAACCAAAGCAAAATTTTTGTGATCCAATATTTGATTGCTGATAGATATCTCAAGAGTTCCACTGGAATCAATTGCTTGAATAGCATTGTAAATTAAATTCGTCCAGACTTGAGCCAATTCGTCCGGATAACCAATAATGTTAAAATCTTCTTTAAAGTCTTTTATTACTTCTATCTTGGTTTTAATAATGTTATTGTATATAGTAAGAACTGTTTCGATAGATTCGGAAAGCGATAGGGAGATTCTCTTTTCCATGGAATCGGAATGGGAATATTTTTTCAAAGCCATGAGCATCTTACTGGATCTATCAACGGAAAGAAGAATGTTTTTAATATTTTTTTTCTGCCTTACCAATCTATATGCAATCTCAACGGCATCCTTGGAGTTATTGTTTGCAAAAAACTGTATCCATAAATCCGGATTTTTTGATTTTCCCATGTCGGCAAATTTATCAATCGTATCATCTCGATTACTACTGTCATCAAATACATTCAAGTTTTTTAATTCTTGCCTATAAACACGCTTTTCTCTTGAATTTAATTCTTGGTTCTCTTCTTGTGAGTTTATGAGATCTGTAAATAATTTCTTGGACTCAGCATCCAAGGATTGAAGATAATTGGATGCAAGAACCAATACCTTCTCAGACTCATCAAACAAATTCTCGGCTGAACCACGAATCGCACCCAATGGAGTATTAATCTCATGAGCAATACCGGCTACCAAGGTTCCCAGTGTAGACATTTTTTCTGACTGAATCAATTGTGCCTGAGTTGCCTTGATTCGTAATTTGGACTCTCGCAGTTCTCTTGCCAATTGACCAATTTCATCATTGGAAGTTATATTCAGTAAGTATTCTGAAGAATCCGATTCCACATTTCTTTCATGAGTTGTGAGTTCCAAAATAGGAGAGAGAATTCTTTTCTGAATGATAAGAATTGATAAGACAAAGGATACGGATAGGCAGGCAATCAAAATCAAGATAATCGAAAGAATTACAGTCAGCTTAAATTCCAAATTATCTACAATTTTTTTATTTCTTGATTCTACCGATTTTGTAAATCTATCAATCGGCTCCATGATGATTTTTTTATATTCATGGTATTCTCTATCATGTAAGATTCGAATTGCCATATCTCGATCGGGTTTACCTTTTACGATAAAATCACCATCTTTGTTTTTGTAAATTCCACGGATTGCATTCATTGCAATTTCCTCGGTTGCAACCAATCCATCGGAATTGGATTTAGCCAATTCCAATTCATTGAATTCTTCTTCGGTAAAGCCCAAACCTTCCATTCTCGATAAAATAGATTGCTTGATACCCGAAGATTTTGGATATTCACTCATATCTAATATCAAATCCCAAAAAACTCCATGATAGTTTTCGGGAATATCTATTTTACCATCGCGAATATAAATTATATCCCAATATGCCTTTTCGTAAAATGGATTGCCTGTTACGGCAAAAGTCCTGGCAAATCTCGTCAAATCATCTGAACTTTGTCTCAATTCATCGGCAATCTTAAAAGATTCATATCGATTTCTCTGACTTTCAGTAAGCTCTGACTGTATTTTAAGTAAATAAAGAATAGATACCAATAGCATTGCCAAAAAGAATATA
>JAFIGA010000225.1 GCA_020831715.1 Leptospira sp.
ATATGTATTCATTACTTACCTTTTCTATAAGAATATGAATTTGAGGAAAATGTATTAATGTACCAGAAGATCTATGCTTCGCAGGCAAAGACGTTCTAATTACATTTACAATCTGCAATTCAGTAGAGGTAGAATTATTCATAAAAAATTGATCCTTTATCCAAAGCATCGGAAGACTTTGCATCTTCTTAGACTAAAATCTCATTGTCAATATTTCCATGCAATTGTTTTTACCTTTTTGCTGAAAAATGTAAATACCCCTAGTTTACTTTCAAAACCTTCCAAGCCGAACTCCGAGTTCGGGTTCCAAGTAGAAACTATTGAAACCCAAAAACCCATCACTAGCAACTATCAAATTCCAAGACCGAATAATCTTCCAAAATCAATTTTAAGCCAAATTTTACCCTTATCCCTATATGAGACATATCCCAGGCATAGGACAAGCCTAGAAATTGATTCTGAGAGCTCTAAAGGGGTTCCCCATCCTAGTTTATGAATCGATTTTCTGACTCTTACCTAAACTGTTTATTTAATTATACTTGTTTATTTATTATATACATTTGCTCTCTAGGTAGCAAACGAGAGCCTGTCTCAATTGCTATTTACTAGCAACTATTCAAAATTGAACTCCTGAATGCTTGCCACCGCCTTCAAAAAAATAAGACTCTGCCCTCAATTTCCCTATAGAATTGGTCAATGGAAGCGTTTTAGATATTTGATGGTAAACATTTGATTGGAGGACACCGTGTTCACCACTGCGACATACTGAACCATTTTTTATCTTGGGGAAAAACGCAAAAAGAAATCAAAAAGTATGCAGTATTCCAGGATTTCTGCTTAAAATTGGGCAGTAATGTTTTTATTGGAACTTCGGAAATTCCGAAGTTGGATGACGTGAACGCGAACTCGGAGTTCGTGTTTCGGATTATAGACGATTGTCCGTTTTTAAAATTCAGTGATGTTCAGATGGGCTTTTCTTTTTGAATGGAACTATACTTGAATACTCCGAGGTTTTCTTTCTCTTCAGCTCTCTAATGTCGTAAGCCATCTGGTAGTTGATCCAAAACTCAGCACTGTTGCCAAAGTATTTTGATAATCTCATTGCCATGTCCGAAGTAATAGACCTTTTTCCATTGATGATCTGAGAAAGAAGACTTTGAGAAACTCCGATATCCTTTGCCAGCTGATAAGCGGAAATTTTTAGTTCTTCTATAAAGTCATGCTTTAGCACATCTCCGGGATGAGGGTTTTTTGGCATTTGATTCATTTTGTTTATCCCTTCACACTTTGTTAAGTATGAGCAATCTGTCAATCCAAAATTTCTCACGCCTGGGTGAGAGATTCTCTTGTGGACACTCGGAATTTCCGAATGTCTCTTTAATTGGCTTTCTATTTAAAGCATTTGACAGAACTCGCGACAAAACTCGTGACAAAATAAATAACGATTTTGTCCTTGATTTTGTCACGAGTTTTGTCGATATAGTCAATATGGGACATGAAGAAACACATCCATTCATTAAATTAAAAAAATCCTGGTCAATTGACGGAGATTCATGGTTTTTATTGGGACAATGTAAGTCTCTGATTACTGCTATTTCCCGAACTCCCCTTACACCTCGTTACCGTAGAGATATTTATCAAGTAAATCTCATTAAAGGAGTCCAGGCTACAACAGCAATTGAGGGAAATACTTTAAGCATGGAAGAAATTGCTAAAATAGAAAAAGGGGAATCACTGGGGCGAGATAGTAAGAAATATATGGAGCAAGAAGTAAAGAACGTTCTTGATGCTTTAAATTTATTAAGGGATGAAATGATTTCCGGAAGACCTGCATTTGTCCTTTCATCAGATAGGATTAAGCAATTTCACAAATTGATAGGAAAAGAACTTGGGGATCACTTAGAAGCTATCCCAGGACAGTTTAGAACCCATGAGGTGACTGTAGGCAAGAATTACCGTGCTCCATCATTTCGGTATGTGGACAATCTCATGGATCGATTTTGTGAATGGGTTCGCGATGAATTTCATTTTGAAAAAGGGCAAAGTTTTTCCACAGCAATTATCCAGGCAATAGTTTGTCATGTATATATAGCATGGATTCACCCATTTGGTGATGGTAATGGTAGAACAGCAAGACTTGTTGAATTTTTTCTTTTGTTGAGAGCTGGAGTCCCAGATATTGCATCCCATATTTTATCTAATTTTTACAATGAAACACGAAATGATTACTACAAATTTCTTGGTGAAACTTCTAGGAATGGTGGGGATATAACTCCTTTTATTAAATATGCTCTAACTGGATTTAAAGATGGATTAAAGCAGGTATTGGAGAAGATTAATGAAAACCAACTCTATACTTCATGGCGAAATTATGTAAACGAAGTCTTTGACAATGACCCTTCTCCATCGACCAAAAAAGTTAAAAAGAGACAAATGTCTTTGATTCTTTCAATGGAACTTTCAACAAGCTATACAGAAGCTACACTTCTTAGAGTAAATAGTGCAGTCGAAATAGAATTTATGAACCAATCAAAAAGAACCATTAATAGGGATTTAGGGCACTTAATTGAACTAGGATTACTAATCAATGAGAATGATACATTTTCAGCTAATACTAAAGTTCTTCATGGATCCATGGCAAAGTCTAGAACTAATTCAAAGAATCAATCTATCCTTGATTAAAATTTGAAGCTTGAAAAATAAAGATAATCTTTACGATTTAATTTAATATGTTTGAAAATAGCTAAATTTTTGAATTATTTTTCTCTTGACTCATGAAAATTGTCCCGGTCTTATGTAATATTAATATTGCTTAATTAAACTAGCAATTAACAGGTTTCAGGAGTAGTCACCTTTGAGTCTTTCGCAATCAGAAATTAAATCAAGAGCCATTCAATTTATCCACGATCATGCAGATGATAAATCAGAGAAAAGTGAAGCTCAAACCTTTTGGAGAGACTTTTTCAATATTTGGGGAGTTAGTACTCGGAAAGTAGGTTCATTTGAGGAGAATGCCAAGACTTTAAAAGGAACAACCGGGTTCATTGATTTTTTCTGGGCAAAGACTGTTCTTATTGAACACAAATCAAGAGGTGAAGATCTCGATAAGGCATACAAACAGGCTTTGATTTATGTTCAAGCTGGAGGTATTCCAAATGGTGAGGAGCCAAGATATATTATTGTCTCAGATTTTGAATGGATTCAGGTCTTTGACCTTGATGATAGCTCAAAAAGTGCAAAATTCAAAACAAGTGAATTAATAAATCACCTTCACCTATTCAATTTTATTCTTGGATTGGAACAGAGAACATATAGGGATGAAGATCCTGTTAATATTCAAGCTGCGGAGATCATGGGAGAGTTACACGATGAGTTAGAACGATCTGGATACAAGGATCATAACCTTAGGTTGTTTCTCGTTAGACTAATGTTTTGCTTTTTTGCCGATGATACAGGGATTTTTAAGAAGGATGATTTCCTTTTCTATTTAAAAGACCGGACTCGGGAAGATGGATCAGATTTGGGTTCCATACTTTCCAATTTCTTTCAAATTCTTAATACTTCCGGAGACAAAAGACAAACAAATCTCGATGAACTTCTAGCCTCCTTCCCCTATGTTAATGGGCAATTATTTGAAGAGCAGATCCCAATTGTATATTTTGATTCTAAGCAGAGAGAGGTTCTCATTCGATGCTGTGAATTCAATTGGGCTAAAGTTTCACCGGCTATTTTTGGCTCCCTATTCCAATCGGTTATGGACAAGAATGAGAGAAGAGCTCTTGGAGCTCATTATACCTCTGAAAAAAATATTCTCAAAACTATTGATGGATTGTTTATGGATGAGCTTCGGGAGGAATTCCAGGTTCAAAGAAAAAAGACTAACTCTAAAGGTCTTGAATCTTTACTGGAGAGAGTTAGAAAAATAAAGCTACTGGATCCAGCTTGTGGTTGCGGAAACTTTCTGATTCTTTCCTATCGTGAACTTAGAAGATTAGAAATGGATATCATCCAAGAAATACGGAACAAAAATAAAGAATCCAAAGAACAAGAGCTCTCAGTTGAATGGATGGGCTCTCTAGACGTTGATATGCTATACGGTATAGAAATCGAAGAATTCCCCTCCCAGATTGCAAAAACAGCAATCTGGATTATGGATCATCTAATGAATAAGGAAGCAGGTGAAAAATTCGGAAGCTATTTTGTGAGATTACCATTGAAGAAGGCACCAACTATTGTGAATGGAAATGCTTTGAGAATTAATTGGGTGGATGTTATTAAACCTGAAGATTGTACTTACATATTGGGGAACCCTCCTTTTATTGGATCAAAATATCAAAGTGAAATTCAACGAGAGGATATGCAAAAGACCTTTCAGGATACGAATATAAAGTATGGAGTATTAGATTATGTCTATGCATTTTATAAACGAGCAATTTCTTTTACAAGAGGTTACTCTATCGATATTGGATTTGTTTCAACAAATTCAATTATTCAAGGTGAGCAACCATCAATAATCTGGGGTTGGATATTTGAATCAGGCTACAGAATTTTATTTGGGCATCAGACATTTCGATGGACAAGTGATTCACGAGGCAAAGCTGCCGTTCATTGTGTAATAATTGGTTTGTCAAAATCTAAAAGAGATAAATTCAATCTATATAAATATCAGGAAATCGGAGGTGAGCCGATTTGCGAAATAGTTGATAATATAAATCCATATTTAATAAAAGGCTCTGATACTCTCATATCTTCACGAAGTAGACCGATTTGTTCCGAATCTCCAAAAATTGGAATTGGAAATAAGCCAATAGATGGAGGCAGTTATTTATTTGAAGAAGATGAAATGAATGAGTTTGTCATTCTAGAACCTAGTTCGAGACTATATTTTAAGAGGTGGTATGGATCAGTTGAGTTTTTGAATAATAAGAAGAGATATTGCTTAATTGTTAAAGATATACCTGTTCATGAAATAAGAAAATTGCCCCATGTATTAAAAAGAATTGAAAATGTAAAAGAATTTAGATCAAATAGCAAAAGTTTACCAACAAAAGAGTTATCTAAATATCCAACTAGATTCCATGTGGAAAATTTCCCTCAAGACAATTTTCTCGTTATACCCAAAGTTTCCTCAGAGAAGAGAGATTACATACCAATAGGTTATCTTGACCCTAGAGAATGTATTTGTAGTGATTTAGTTTTTATCGTTGAATCTTCAAAATTATATGACTTTGGTATATTGCAATCATCTATTCATAATTCCTGGATGAGAAGGGTAGCAGGGAGATTGAAAAGTGATTATAGGTATTCAAAAGATATAGTCTATAACAACTTCCCATGGCCTGAAGATCCATCGGATAAGCAGAAAAAGGAAGTAGAGGACTGTGCCCAAAGTGTCTTGGATGCCAGAGCTGAGTTTCCAGATTCTTCCCTTGCTGATCTATATGACCCCCTCACTATGCCAAAAAAATTGAGAGATGCTCATAACAAGCTGGATAAGGCTGTGGATAAATGCTACCGATTAAAACCTTTATCTTCAGAGGCAGAAAGAGTGGAGTTTCTATTCGAGCTATATGAAAAATACACAAATACTTTGACTTCGCAGATTAAAGCAGCTCCGAAAAAGAAGAAGCAGGATAAGTAGAAATGAGTCTAATCAATGAAAAAATAATTGGAACTCACCTAGAAAATGGTCTTGTGGCAGTAGGAACAGATCTTGGTATTACTGTCGCAGAATGTGAACATATAGATCAGTTAACGATAAATGAAGAAGTTCAGGGAACTTTTGATGATTCTGAAACTGGTTATATGATTAAGGGAGCAACAGTTGGTGGAAATAATATACCAATTTTTGTGCGTGGAGCTAGGATGACTAAGGTGGAAGCAGAAGACATGATGAAGATGAAGATTTATTAAATGGATAGATCTATTAGTGAGATTCTCAAAGATCGAGTAAAGCATCCAATTCTTGGGGGTTTTATGTTTACATTTTTGGTTTTTAACTTTGATGTAATTTATCTTTTGATAATGAACTCAATTGCTCTAAAAAATCCTTATGACTCTCTTGTTTATTTTAAAGGAAGTTTCAAAATGAATTTTATTTATAGAATAATTTCCCCATTTTTAATTGCAACTTTATCTTCCTTAATAATTCCATTTTTTGATGAAGTATATAAATCTTTCTTGGTTTTTATATCATCTTCTATTGCGAGAATTTCGAAACGATTGAGCCATCTGGATTACAGCATTATGATAAATGATCTACAAATAGACATCAATCTACTTAAAGATAAAATTAAAAAATATGAAGATAATGTTAATTCATATTACTTGTCATTACTTAACAATTTAAATGAAGATGGAAATTCTTACGATTTGAGAGAATGTTCAAATAAGGTCAACATCGGAGATTTAGTATCAGTT
>JAFIGA010000226.1 GCA_020831715.1 Leptospira sp.
ATTATCCACATATCCTTTGCGATCTTAGAATCCTCTTCTCCCGGGACAATCACATATTTTTGGGTGGCACCGATGTCCTCGCATGCTTTATAGAAACTGGAAAGTGTGCTCTTCGGAATCTTGGCAAGAATCTGTTCGACGACGAAACCCTCCCAGGAAACATTTTTGCAAATCTAAAATTAAACTTTAGATTTGCAAGCTAAAAATTCGTTCCGGCAAAACCTCCAACCCTGTCAACAACTTCGACTTCACCTTCCCATCCCCCACATCGGAAGCTGTATAAATTTCATACTTCCCATCAACTAATGCAAATACTTCGATGCAAGCATTCTCCGGGAATACAATCCAATATTCCTTGACACCAAACTTCTCATAAATGGACTTCTTCTCCACAGTATCCCGAGTGGTGGAATGCTTGGACACCACTTCCACAACTAAATCAGGGACTCCTCGAATCCAATCCGTGAGTAGATGTGCATTCTCCTTGGATAGATAGACCAAGTCCGGTTGGAGAATGGTGTCCTCTTCCAAGATCACATCCAAGGGAGAAATGAATATCTCTCCGATAGGATTTTTCTCTAGAAATTTGTCAAAAATTTTTGCAATATTATGAACAATCTTCTGGTGTATGCCAAATGGTGATGGAGCCACGTATTCAACCCCCTTTATAATCTCCCGTAGATCGAAGTCTCGTTCTAGTTTTGGTGGATTCGCTACTGTCGGTGCCATGGGGATAGATTAGCGGGAATTGGATTTCGTGTCAATCAACTTCAGTGCTCGGTAATCTTTACTTCCACTCTCATATTCATGAATTCTTCCCGGACAAAAAACTACCGACTTAAAATAAAATTCATTCCAATCCATAAAATTGTCCGGTATATCTCATAGAATGGAACTATGAACAAATCCAAAATTCAACAAAAGACGTTCACAATCAAAAATTTCCAAAAATGGGATCATCTAATCTATAAAAATGCAATTGCATTCCAAGAAAAATATGGAGTCTATCCGAATGTCCTCTTGGCATGTGTGGATACATTTCGAGAGATTGATACTGTTGCGAATTTTATCGCACGAAATAAAATTCGAGACGAGACCATTGCGGCTAATTATACAAATCCACCTCAGGGCAATTTTGCGAATCTATCTGGATTCTACACGGAAGATTTTGAGATTGATTTTGCTATAGAAGATTCTTTGGAGATAGGCAAAATGAAACTGGTATTCGATAGTGATCCGGATTGGGGTGGGGAGACTGCACCTACCTCACAAGGCTCACTACCTGAGTCTTGAAATCCAAGTTTTGATTCATCAAGTGCTCCATTCTCTCGTATTCAAGAACAGCCATTAAATAACTGCTCCCTTTGTAGTAAACACAGACCTTACCCTTAATCTCCAAGAATCCCAAAATTTTATATTCCAATGGAGAATAGAGGGTAAAGTCGGAAATATCCATAAGGTAGGAACCTTTTTTCTTCTGGGATTTTTTCTTAATGCTATCGATATCAGCAACTGCAATGATATTGGATTCTAATAAAAGATACAAATATCTTGCATCTGACATCATAGATCGAAATGGAATAGAAATTCGATTGATGAGAAACACTTCTAAGCGACTCTTTCGCCAAGATTTTCTGATATTCCACTTTTTTTCATAAACAGCATTGCCTAATTTCGCGAATTCCCTCATAGTAGATTTATCCAATAAACTGATTGTATCCCCCCCTCCTCCCATACTCGAATAATGAGAAACAAGACTGATATAATCGCCTTTTAAGAATCCATATAAAACATGCTCATAGGTTCCAACGTTCGAGAATTTGTAAATTCTTTTGTATTTAGGATTGGCTGGGTCTTTAATGTCATACTTTAGAGAATATCTTGGTTCTACAATGTTATCTACAGCAATGAGGGTTTTCCCATCAATAAGGATTTCATCAATTCCTTTATTATGATGGTATTGAAAAATCTTTTCAGGTAGAGGAATGCATTCGGGTTCTTTTTTGGTTTTGTATTCCCATTTGAAAAAGATATCAGCTTTGACTCCGTAATCCTCGCTTTTCTCGTATCCGTCATCATATTCACTTTTCGGTTTGCATCCTATATAAACAACATCATTGAAAAACCGGAAGACAAGAACCTTATAAGTCTTAAAAGTCACCGATCGGATCTTTTTCTTAGTCCAATCAGTCCTAACTTGGTAAAGGTTGATTCGATTTTTTTCGTTTGCAATCAGAATCCCATCATTGTTGTACTCTGCAATAACACCTTTGGGAAAGGATAATTTTCCAGCAAGCAACAGAAAATTATATGAACTGGGTGCAAAATTTATTGTTCCATCTTTATCTTGAATTTTATACAATATTTTTTTGGTTAATTTTCTATCACGAATTTTATGCAAATGACGATTAATTGGTGAAAAAAACTTCATATAATCTCCCACATTTTATAATTGTTTGAAAAATAAAAAAAAACCTAATATGGTAAATAGCGGAAAAACGATCCACCCTAGGACTCTCCATATTTTTATGCCAAGGGAATTCCAACCTAATCTTTGGTATCTTTCCTGGTTCAACCTGACATCCAGGGTCAGTGCTAAGGACAATCCTCCCAATAGAAAGTAAAACAAATATAGATATCCTTTGGAGAATAGAATAATAAATAAGGCGAAATATAGCATGATTGGGAACAAAATGATTGCAGTTATGAAATAAATTATGTTCATAGAATTTTTTTCCTAAATATTCAGTTCACAAACCATTAAAGAAAGATACCACATTGTAATCATTAACAAAAAACCAATGGTTGAACTCAAGATCAACATTAAATTGATTATTTATCGCATCCCCTACAGCGATGTAATATGAAATAGGGACTTCGTACAATGCTTCTTTGGATTGTTCGTCACTTACAGATATTTTGATATTCTCATTGGTTTTTTCAATAAAATACAATTGATACAAATTGGGATCAGTTCCGGTGAAATCCAGAAAGTTTGATTTCACACGGTCTTTAAAAATATGCATAATGATGTCATTTAAACCCTCATTAAAAGTTCTTATGGTTTCCATGAAGCGGCTCATATCATCGGTAATTCTCCGGTTATATCCTTTATGCATATTGGGAACGTTGATTACAGAGGAAAAGGATTCTTCCGCTCTCTTCTGAATTGAATAAAATTGATCCAAATACTCCTTTCTTGCATCATGTAAATACTGAACCATGAAGCTCTTCTCCATATTATGGTATAGAAGATCCATGTTGATAAAAGCTGAGTATTTGCATTTTTCACAGTTGAAATAGTTGATTTCCTGATTGAAAAACTTTTCTTCCAAAATCGGATCCACCGTTACATTGATTGAATTCCATAGTATGGTGTCTTGTTTGTGAGAACATTGGGGGCAGGTGATTTCATGGATGAATTGTTGGCTCATTGGTTTTTTCTCCTACTTGCACTATAATCTAGCATCCGGACAAAAACAGCTGTCCCCAAGAAAAAACTTTCAAATCAATAGAATAGTCCGGTACTTCCTGTAGACTGGAACTATGAACAAATCCAAAATACAACAAAAGACGTTCACAATCAAAAATTTCCAAAACTGGGATCATCTAATCTATAAAAATGCAATTAGTATTCGATAGCGATCCGGATTGGGGTGGGGACGATTGGGAAGAAGAGGAAGATACCAAATTGGGGATGGAAACTATTGTTCATATAGCTTGACAATCGCTTTGAACAATTGATTCTCCCTATCGTCTATAAAATCAATGTTCGGGTATGCCTTTAATGCCCTTCTAATCCCACTTCCGATTCCTCGGTAGGGTAATAACTTAGTGGCAAAAGAAGCTAGGATAGGATTTCGAATATTGGAATTACCGGATTTTATATTCTCGATCGTTAAGTTATTGGGAAGATGACCAGGGCTAATAATCTCTATTCGGTTTTTAAAAACCAAAATTCGAATCGGAGCCTGTATGAAGTAATCCCTATGAATCAATGAATTGGCAACCAATTCTTCCCAAACTATTTTAGGAACCAAGGGTTCACCTATTGAATTGAAAGATTGATTCTTCTGTGTATGTGGAATATTAGATATTATAAATGATAGACTTTGCTTAAAAATATCCGACATTCGCCCGTTAATATCTCTGCTATCTAAATAAGATTCTGATTCCAAATCGTCACCGGGGAAAGCTACTGCTTTCACAATAAATGATGGAAGTCTAAATTGTGGTTGTTTGGCGAATAGCAATGTTCCGGCGATATTCAATATTTCTCCTTTGGCAAGATTCATATTGTTTAAGATGATTTGCAAACTGCTTTCTTGAGCTTCTAGATCCTCACCAAACTCTTTTTGAAAGAAAGATCGGAGGAATTCTAAGTCAATATCGGATATGGAAGCTCCGTTGGCCGGTATTTCATCTCCATGGATCAATCCGGATTCTTGAAACATCCTCTGTATTTCTTCTCGGCTGGTAACTTTCCTTTTGTCGCTTCCTGTCTTTACCCAAATAATTCCCTTATTATCCATATACGGCTTGTTTAGTCCTTTGGATACTCGAACGACCATAACCAATCCATCCGGATGAGATACATTTTCTGTAACAGGATTTATAGATGGTTTTACGATATCTGTTGCCGCATTGGATATTAATTGATTGATTCGACTTATTTCATCTCTCGAGAGTCCCGTTACTTTCCAAGTTTTGTCATTAACACCAATAATAAGAAGACCACCCTGAGAATTACTGAGTGCTACTAATTCTTGTGCCAATGATTCGGCATTGTATATATTTTCCTTGAATTGAGTTTTGGAATCTTCCCCTCTGGAGAGAATTTCTATCAGTTCTATGGTTTCCATATACCGTAAATTTCCTTTCTTTTATTGAATGCGTCTTCCCCGCCCTCCATGATATCGACAATTTCTTTTTGTATTGTATGTGAATCGATACTTCCTGATAATACCTCAATTTTATCATCTTCATACTTACAGCTCATTACTAATTCTGCATCTCCCAAGACAGGAAAATTGGGATTATGAGTTGCCAAAATAAATTGAGTTTGCGGTTTTAATTCCTTTATTAACTTAATTACATCTTCATAAATTGTCTGGTTATCCAGATCATCTTCCGGTTGGTCAATCAGAATTAAGTCATTCTCATTTTGATTCAATATAAACAAAATCAATGCTGAGGCTCTCTGTCCCAGGGAATGGTGGAGTAGTTCTTTGTCTTTATAGAAAATCGTGAATTTGTTTTCAACCCTATAAGTTAAAAAACTGGATAGATTTTGCATTAAAACTTCCTCAAATTTTTCAGAGTTATTCCCGAGAGATTTTTTTACATTGTCAATATCCAGATACATCTGCCCGAAGTCTTGGTAATTCAATTGATCTTCAGAAATTAGTTTATTCAATGTTATTTCTTTAATTCCACTTCCTTTGAAGGTGGCTTTCGCGAAGATAAGAAATCCGTTTTTATCTCCTTTGAATTCTGCTTTGATCTTTAAGGATGTGTTTTTTGAATTGATCTTATCTAAGTGACTTTGGATGATTTGGAATTCTTCATTCCACAGAGTATTCAATTCGGAAAGTTGTTTCCGGATCTCGGATTGGATTCCTTGGATCTGTGTTTTTTCTTTCTCTAATGTTTCCAATATTTGCTTGGAGGTATCTATCTTTGCTTTCAAATTGGGGTATTCTTCAATGTTTAAAGGAGGAACACCTTTTTCTTTCAGTTCTTCTTGAATCTTCCTTCGAATGGCGGCAAATTCTTCGAGAAACATTTTTTTGTCTTCAGTAAAGTCATTTCTTTTTTGAATTATATTTTTATGAACAGAATCAATTTTTTCTATTCCGGATATATATTCTTCGAATATGTGAATAATCTTTGCATATTCCTGCAATAGATTTTGGAAGAATTCCTGATTTATATCAGAATGATATGAGCAGTGATTCCTTAAAGAATCTTCATGATTGTCCAGGACTTCTCTGACATCATCTCGGAATGATACAATATCTTTTAAAATGGATTGGATTTTCCTTTCGTCGGTCTCATAATCTGTTTGCTTTTTGAATTTCTCTTCTATGCCATGGTCTTTGAACTTTTTTGCATTGAATTCAGCATCTTGTAATTTTTGATTGTAATTCTCAATCTGCTCGTCGATCTTTGCATATTTTTGCAATCGCTGTATGGATTCGACAAGACTATCTTTCTTGGAATCAATTTTATTTCTTATCTCATGCAAGCTATCCCCGAATAATTTCTCAACAAGATCTTTCTCGAAGCCATCCCCACTGGACGATAGATCTTTCTGTCCAAAATATATAGGTTTCTTAATGATGGATTCTCTGATTGAAACTCCGGGCTGTAAAGTGTCCTCTAAGTAAACTTCAGGTAAATGATTTAAAGTCCTCTTGATTGTAAACTCACGTCCATGATTATCAACAGCAGTAATTTCCGCCGTGCCACCACTACCAAAAGTATGAGCAACCAATCCCGTTTTGTACTTGTCATCCAATGCCTTTTCCCCAAAAGGAATATCCAAGACATAGCGAATGGATTCCAAAATAGATGACTTCCCACTCCCCCGAATCCCGATTAGCGTATTCAATTCGGGAGAAAATTGGATTTCCTTGCCTCCCAAGACTCCTCCTTGGAATGAAATAGATTTTATATAAGAGTGCTTGTAACGATCAGGTGGAGAATTCCGAACCCGATTCGGGTGATCGATTAATGCATATTTCACAGCTTCAAAACTAAAATCTCCAATCTTGAGATATGTTTCTTTCACCTGTTCAATTCCATTTTCGTCTTTCTGTGTGCCGCAGTTTCCGATTTTTGTTATATTCTTACAATCAGAACCCTCTACCTCAGCAGGGTACCAATCCTTAAGAAGAGATTGGATTTTTTTACGAGAAACTTTATCTTCTGCACTATAAGTTCGAACCTTTTGAAAGCCAAGAGTGCGTTTAGAAAAGATTGGATCACTCGCTATTTCACGCAATCTTCCTCCGCCTAATTCAGCCCATAGCCCGCTCCTCTGTTCAACATGAGCAAAGATGAGAAAATAATCTTTATTATAAATATCAAGACTCTTAATTGTCTCCAATAAGCCAAAATTACACCTTCCATCCTCCTGTTGAAATTCTTCAGGAACTTTTCCTTGAAAAGCACCATTGAGGAATTGATTGATATAATCTTTTCCATTTTCTAACCATGCATCCGAAAAAACTACAAGCGTATGAATTCCATTTTCTCCATCTGCAACAGACAACTCAACTCCTGGAAGGATTAAAATCTCTTCTTTCCTTGCTTTCTTCTTTAGGTTGGTGAACTCATCTCTATCGAATTTATTGTGGTTTGCAATCAACCCTACTTGCACATTCGTATTTTTCAATGCTTCTAAATAGTCTTTTATGAAAGAGTTTTCTTCCCCATCATACTTAAATTGTTTATCTGCCTTAGTATGAAGGTGAAAGTCTGCTTTCACCCATGCGGAACCATACTTAAAAGTATCCAACCCACTCACCCCAGTACCACCACAGTCTCATCCCCGGCAATGTTTCTCACCTTGAGCCGGATTGGCTTCTTCGCCGATTCAATCTTACCATCCCAATAGTGATCCAACTTCTCGCCGTTCAGGATTACTTTTCCGAATTTATCAATTTTGATTTCGCGGTCACTCTTCCAAGCTCCTTCTGCATTGGTGCAATCCACACTCACCATTTCGATCAACTCTAGTCCATGCTTGCTGATGGAAATCTTACCGGACTTAGGGAGTGGTGCTTCCACATCCTGAGCAAATAGATTCTCTTCTTCTTTTTTCACCTTACCTTGGGGTTTCACTTGTTCGCCTACAGCTGTATTCACCTTCTTCTTGGAATTGAATTTACCAATCTTTTGGTGGATTCGATCACTGAAGAATCTAGTGAATTCCACCGTATGATGACCGGATTTCTCGGACAATTTGTATTCTATTTCATCTTCGGCAACCACATCATCCAAGATTTCCTTGAGGTCTCGGATTTCTACTTGGATGAGAGTTGGATTTTCATCCTTGATGAATTTTAAAATTTCCTCCGGCTCTATGATATCCACATAATAGACAATCACCTTCTTCACTTGGTTCTCATCCAACTCAGGCAAGGCAATGTTGAGAATCCGATTGATGAGAGGAATATCCAAAATCTTAGTAGTATGATCCAATAGATTCGGCAAGTAAACTGGCACTGTTCCCAGCTTGGAATCTGTGACAACCCCTTCCCAAAATTCAGGAACCCCATCTTCATTCTTGAGTCCGGGTATGAGTGTCTTCAATTTATCCATCGTTTGGATTGGATTGCGGTAAAGGGACACACCATCCTTTACTTCATAGATATTAAAATTCGCTTTCGCCTTCACCAAACGATCTCTTGTCGTCTGGATGGAATTCAATCCAATATCGGCATGGATAAACCTTCGACCCAAACGATGTGCAACCGCCGCAGTCGTTCCCGATCCACCAAAGAAATCAGCAACTACCATCCCTTCGTTGGAGGATGTTTGAATGATTCTCTCGACCAAGGATTCAGGTTTTTGAGTAGAGTAGTCCACACTCTCTTTTGCTTGAGAATTTATGACGTATATATCTGTCCATAGGTTATTTATTGGTTGACCCTCATATTCATCAAGAAAGGTTTTTCTTCGAATCCGCTGATTGATGTTCTCGGGAAAATATAACTTTCCTCTGGCATCCCAATCTTTCATTGTTTCAAGAGAAACAGCCCATCCCTTAACTGGCGGTTTATAACCCTTGTATTCATAGACTAAGCTTGGTGTAATATCTTTACTTGGATTGGTTAATGGATCCCGACTGTATAATCTTCCATCACCTTCATCGTATATAAATCTTTCTTTTATGTAATCTTGAGTGTCGGTAGAATTTATATTTTTTAGAGAGTTGAAATGGTAATTTTCTAAATCCTTACAGTATAGATAAATGACATCTGTAACTTGACCCATTGATTTGAAGTTATTTAGAGCACCACCTCTGCGCTTCCAGATAATCTCATTGATAAAATTACTCTCACCAAACACTTCATCCATTATGATTTTCACATAATGTCCAACATGATAATCCAAATGGACATATATACTCGCATTCTCGCTCATCACCGACTTGATGGCATGGAGGTTCTCATACATCCAACTCAAGTAGTCTTCTTTCTTCCAGATGTCTCCGTACATTTTCTCTTCAAAGCTCTTGAGTTCGTCCCAGTCCAGCTCTTGTTCGGCTTGTTCGAGTTTGGCGGCTAGCTTGGGATTGCGACGGAGATAGATCTTCTTGGCATAGTCAGCTCCACTGGCAAAGGGTGGATCGATATAGACAAGATCCACTTTTTGTCCGATCTCTCGAAGGTGGGCACAGGCACTCACGCATTCCCCTCGTATGAGAAGGTTGTTACCAGAGTCTTGAGAAGGGTTGCCCACTGTTTCTATGAGTTCGGTTTCATAGTAGGGCATGCCTCGGCGGATCTTTCTTTCTACTTCATGAGAACCTTGGAATTCCAACATCCTTCTGGTTCGGGCAAAATTATTTAAGATTGCTTGTCCGCTTGCAGTCTTCGGGAAATAAGGGATGAATTTTTTAGCCATAGTAATTCCTTGTTATGCTGAAATTGCGAAGAATTCCTTCGCCTTGGTTGTGAGGAGTCCAAGATTCTCTTCCATCTTGGTTCCATCACTGAGGTAGAGATAGGAAAATCTATCGTATCCGAACTTTTCGTTATTGAGTCGAAGGAACTCACTTTCTACAAAGTTTCTTCTTTTGATAAATGTGGATTGCTCGGCAAAACCTGCACCCTTGGTTTCGACAATGAGAACTTTGTGTATCTCACCTTGTTCTCGTTTGAGAACGAGGAAGTCCGGCGTGTAGAGACCCACTTTTTTCCATCGACTCCGGGCTGTATCTTTTTCATAGCAATCCACTCGAAATTCCGTGAGATACTTTTCTCCATTGTAGTAGAATTCCAGATCTTGGAACAATTTTAGCCCTAGTGCTTCTACAAGGAATTCTTTCTCGAAGTTACTTTGTTGGAAATTGTACGGGAGATAGTGGAGAGTCCGATCCTTGGAATGAACAGCCGACGAATAATCCGGATTGGGTGCTACTTGTCTCTGGATCTGAGAAGGAGTCTTGCCTTCCTTTTTCAATTTTTCGCGGAGTGCATCCAATGCGGAGATTTCTTCTTCCACCGTAGATCCCTCCCTGTCCAAATCCAAGATTGCTGACTGTTCCGAAGAGTCGGGGAATAGCCCGGGATTTTCAAAGATTGGTTTCAATCTTCCTGCCAGTAGTAGATCCACTTCTTTGGAAATGGTTTCTTCTGTTACTTTGAGGTTTCTTTTTGCATAAAAACATGTTCGAATAGCAGACTCTATGCGACTCAAATTGTAGAGTCCGTTGAAATAGAGTTCCCCATCCTTCTCCCTTGTGATTTCGGAAAAGATAGATTCCAGTAGTTTCTCTTCAAGAAGAAGGGTATTTCGATCCAACGATCCACAGCTTTCTTGGATCAAATGAGAAATCCAATCTTCCCAATCTGCTGATTCTTCTCCGGTGAACTCTAGGATTTCCTTGGAAACATTCTGAGAACCCAAAAGTTTCGTGGATACCACAGCAGTATTTTTATAGGGATGAGAATCCAGTTTTTTTAGTAAATCTATCAGATGCTTTTGGGGATTAGGTGCGTCTTCTACTTGCTTTGTGTCAAATCGCAATTGCATTTGATAGAACTTTAACTTAGGCAAGTGCAAGTGTTCCAATCGGGATATTGCATCTCTCTTGGGGATAAGACTTGGGTTTTTCCTTCTATTGATCTCTTCGATACTGGTCTTCTGTTCTTCCTGGAGTTGTTTGTCCAGAACTTTGGCATTTTCTGCATTCAACCAGATTATTGCCGTTTCATCCTTCGCACTGGTAACTTCTCTCAGGCAACGGCAAGAGGTCTGCAAAACCATATTGGTAGGACAATCCCCTTTGTTGGACAGAATTACTCCGGTTAGACTCCGACAACTCCACCCTTCCTTTCCAACTTGAACCAAGAGAATGTATCTTTTCTTGGAATGGGGGTAGTCCAAGGATCGAAAATCCAATTCTGCGTCCGCATCCAATTTATGACTTTTATTTCCTTTGTGAAACCGAAGGATCTCATCAGCAGGAATTTTCAGAGTACCTATAAGATAGGGATAGATTTCTTCTTCCAATCGGTCGATCTTTCCACAGTAGATTGCAATCTTGGGAATGGTTCCATCTTCATAGACAATATCTTTGTATTTGGATTGAAAGTCTTCGATACCTCGACGTATAATTGTAAGTGGATCATTCTCACTCGACACACCGATGGTTGGTTTTTTTAGATAATTGCCAATTCCATCCACCAGAGGATAGTAATAAACTGTGTTAGAAATTTCCTTGGTCTGGATCATCCAATCATCGGCTATGGAGATTTTTTCCGCCTTGGACAGGTAAGGTGTACCGGAAAATCCCAATACCCCCACTACTGCCGATTCCTGGAGAGAATCATCGGGATTCTTCTTTTCTTTCTGCCATCCACTTACAACTTGTCTCAGCTTGATATCGGAGTCTGTAGCATGATGGACTTCATCGATCATCAGTAGTTTTCGAGGTATTGCACCGATTAGGTGTCTGAGTTCATTTGCCTGCTTCTCTTCTTCATCCTCCGATTGATTCAAGGGAAGAGAAATATCTCTCACTTTATCCAAGATCACTTTTTCCGCATTGACAACCATCACAAGCCCCGATAGATCCTCAAAAGGTTGGTGCGATAGGATCTTAGCAACATTGGGGTTATCGGTTCGATTGGATCTCTTGGTAGATTTGGATTCATCCAATATTTCAAATTGAATCTTCTTTCTTAGATTGCCTGCAGTGGGATTCGGAAGAACCCAAGTCGGGTCAAAATCCTCAATGGAGCGAAGACTTGGGACAATGGATGACTTCAAACCCGATGGGATGAGTAAGAGAAAATTTCTAGCCCAGACTGGATTGTCCGGTTCCAATTCGGAGAAATACAGATCAATGTAAATAAAAGCCGCCATAAGGAAGGTCTTCCCCGCACCCATGGGAAGACTGAATAGATAATCCGCATAATCCAAGTCATAGAAAACTATTCGAAAGAAATCTATTGCATCAATGGAATCAGGATTCTCTAAAATCTTATCCTTCAAACCGTGTAGAATGTGCTTTCCATATTATTCTTCCAGCGACAACACATAGAG
>JAFIGA010000232.1 GCA_020831715.1 Leptospira sp.
TTGGTATGTGGAGGATGAATTGCAAAAAGTTTCTTTTTATCTCCTGATGCAAAATCCTTATTCTTGGAATCAAATCCCAGCTTAATGATAGATCATTGGAATGAAGATTCCAAGTCCGATCCATTTTGGAATAAAACAAAAACTGTAGTTATGGGGCCAGGAACCGATGCATCTAAAAATTATAAACCTATTTTGGATTTTTTAGTTAGCTGGGCGAATGAAAATCCTTCCAGAAGAATTATATTGGATGCGGGAGCGATTTTACCAACAGTAGAATTCTCTGACCAATGGATACTCACTCCTCATCTAGGTGAATATGCAAGGCTTGCTCCCAAACAACAAGAAATCCATAGCAATAATATTTTAGAAAATGGTAAATTATCGGCTCAGGTCTTGAACTGTAATTTATTGATTAAATCCTCCAAACAATATTTCAACGATCCCCAAGGAAACTCCTGGATCTGGGATTATCCCAATTCAAAATTAGCAACGATGGGAACAGGTGATCTTCTTACAGGAATTATAGCTCTTGCTCTGAATCGAAATTCAAAACCCAAGGAGGCTATATACAATTCACTTTGCTTCTTGGATTTAAGCCGGAACATGGACTTGACCTCACCCACGGCAAGTGAGATTCTGGAATATCTAAAGGTTCAATAATGGCAAAAGGTTACCACAGTCGAAGCCCTGAAGAATTCCAAGAATATCTGGAAAGCATCAAAAGAAAACCCAGGTCTGCATTTTGGAAGCAATTTATCATTTTCGTAGATATCATTATTATAATGGTTATATTTTACTTGGTTTATCAATTCATAAATCCGGGTAGCATGAATCTTTCCCAAAAGTCGATTGTGGAAGATTTTCAAGGACTGAGATTGAGTCTATCTGCTTCCCAGATTAGTGCAAATGATGGTGCAGTATTGTATTTAGTTTTGGACAATAAGACCAAGCAACTCAAGACAATTCCCGGGGAAAATTGGAAATTCCAATATACATGGATGACAGAAAATCATGACAATTGTGGTGGAGGTGAATTTACTTTTTCCCAAAAGCCTCAAGCTATTCCTCCGGAATCGACTGCACTTTTGGAAATACCCCTTCCTCCTCCTTCCCAAGCTGTAAAAATAGAAGGTTGTAAAAAAGAGCATTTCACCGAGAGAAAACTTTTCGGACTGGGAAGTTTCAAAAAAAGAATTCTCATATTGGAAACAAATCTTTTACAAAAATCCTCTGAAAATAAATCCGTTGATGAAGCTAAATTCTCTATAAGCCTAAACCCCTACAAATCTGATTGATATTTAGAGTCTACAACAAAACTCCTTTTGGTAACAAGATACCCCTCTTACTTTGCCGGGATCATTTTTTCTAAATAACGAGCGATGAGGTCAATTTCTATATTCACTATGCTTCCCACTTTCCATGTATAAGCATTGGTTTTTTGGATCGTTTCCGGAATCAATACCAATTCCAATGTATTCTCTTTGGGAATACTGACCACAGTAAGTGATATTCCATCTATGGCAATGCTACCTCTGGTAACAATATAGCGATCCATCCAATTGGGATATTCGATATGAAAGACTTGCACCTTCCCACCATCCCTAGATTCACTCAGAGTGATTGTTCCGGTTCCATCCACATGACCTTGGACATAATGACCACCCAGTCTTGTATTGGGAGTAACAGATCTTTCCAAATTGACAAATTCTCCCAGATGAAGCTCACCCAAATTTGTAAGCTCCAATGTTTTATAGGATGAATACACTTTGAATCTTTCTCGATTGTCATTCAATTCTGTTACAGTCTGGCAGGCTCCATTGATAGATATACTATCGCCCAAACGTAGATCGTTATCATCCCAGGAATATTCAATTTCAATAATCCGACCACCGTCTGTCTCTTGAACTAAAACGACTCTTCCTTTTCCTTCGATTAAACCGGTAAACATGCATTTCCTCTTTTTTTGTAAATTTTCCATCTGTCTTTTTTAAGCATTTTAGTCCATACCTCTTCTAAGTCTTCAGATTGCAAGTGAAAGGGGCGAATACCGGTTTCCCAACTCATCTCAGTGTTGGTAACAGTTAGAATATCATCATCTTCATCCATACAGGAAAAGATAGATTCATATATAAAATTTCCACCTTCTACTAAAACATTATTGATTCCGAATCCGGCTAGACTTTCTAAAACGATCTGCATTGAAAATGATCCGCCAGGATATTCAATATGAACTTGAGGAATGGAGTGGATACTATCTATAAATGAATCTGAATAGGCATCCTTGGACTTTGTTGTAAAAAATATTACCTTAGCACCGGGGTATTCCCTGCTCAGATTGCACTGATTTTGAATAAAGCGGTTAAATGCCTCACCGGTATGAAAATTTTCTCGACCAAGAATGAATACCCGATCCGGTTGATAATCCTTCCTATTTAAAAAGTGATGACTTAACATAGCATCATCAAATGAATATTCCAATAGATTCTCCCAAAATATACAACTCGAATTGCTAGAAAGTATATTTCCGATAGGATTGGACGAAGACGGAAAATTTGCATTCGCTTCATAATTCAATCGAAAATGCAAAGAAGGTGTGTCGATTTGGATGGTTTTGGGTCCGACCAGAACTGCGTCCACCTTTGCTCTAAGCAGTGACAATGGGATATTGGAAACAGGAGATGATATACTCTCACGCTGGGGGGGCAAGCCGGCAAAATATCCATCTTGGGTAACCGCAGATTTCAAAATAATTCTTGGTCTCTTCTTTGTTATACGAGAAAAAAAACCAATTAAATAGCCTTCACTCCATGCTTTCAAATCAGCTTTGTAAATGACTCCAATGGATTCAGTTTTATATAAATTGGGATCATCTTTGGATACAACCAATGGATTGGGATCTTCATGGCCAATATATAAGTTTTTGGGTTTTTTTTCCAAGATGAGATCGCGACAAGGAGGAGTTCTTCCCTGATGCGTACAGGGTTGTAGAGTAACATAGAGATTGTGAGTAGGGAATGGCTGAGATAGAGTGGATTCAGGACCGGCTAATTTGAAAGAAAACTTCCGGTAAACTTCCCTTTCAGCGTGATTGTTTCCAGTTTTCTGTGTATGAGCATGAGAAATAATTTCACCGGTAGTGCAATCTTCAATGATTGCAGCAACCGGAGGATTGGGAGATGAAAAACCCATTGCAAGAAATGATTCTCTACACACCAATTCTTGCAGGATACTTTCATCCAAAAATCTTCAACCTATCCCTAAATCAGAATAAACTCATATCTTAGGATGCGACTGAAGTTTTTCTTTTCTTCATCAAGTCATCATAGAC
>JAFIGA010000238.1 GCA_020831715.1 Leptospira sp.
GTTGTAGAAACCACCAAACAAACCGGTAAAGACATACATTCTATTGCTTATTTTCCTTTAAAATCTAATGATACCATTATCGGAGTTTTATCTTTTCAGAATTTAGATAAGAATACATTCAAGGAATCTCATGTAAATCTACTTAGAGATATGGCTAATTTCATAGCTATTGGTGTAGATAACGCTAATGCATACAAAAAGTTATCCAAAAGAAATAAAGAATTAAAAGGTACCTTGGAAGAGATTCGAAACCTCAATGATGGTTTAGAGAAAGAAAGGGCGAAATCCGAAAAATTATTATTGAATATTTTGCCAAAATCAATTGCAGATCAATTGAAAGATGAAGAAAAAACTATTGCGGACTATATAGAATCGGCAACTGTTCTATTCGCTGACCTGGTTGGTTTTTCGAAGTTATCTGTAGATATAGGTTCTCCTGAAACTTTAGTTAAATTGTTGAATGAAATATTTACCGGTTTCGATACAATAGCAAAGAATTATGACTTGGAAAAGATTAAAACTATAGGTGATTGCTATATGATGGCAGGTGGTGTTCCGATTCGATCGGAAGATCATGCAGAGAGATCTGCATTGGCGGCACTCGATATTATAGATTTTTTAAAAGAGATTCAGCAAGAAGAATTAACAAAATCTGTGAGTTTCCGAATCGGATTGCATACAGGTGATTGTGTAGCCGGTGTAATCGGTAAAATGAAATTCGTATATGACCTTTGGGGTGATTCTGTAAATACTGCATCAAGAATGGAATCCCATGGTGCTCCCGGTAAAATTCACTGTTCCGAAGCAATATACAATATGTTGCAAGATAAGTTTCATTTCGAAGATCGAGGAATTATCGATGTGAAGGGAAAGGGGCTGATGCACACCTATTTCCTATTGGGTAAGAAGTAACCAGTAAAATCAGATTAGATATTTAGGATTTGACACTTCCTTGAATACTTAATTTTTTTCTTTCTCACTTTCATCCAAGTTATCATTTTCATAGAAATCATCCATTCCACTGCTGAAGTCATCGAGGGGTTGATTCTCTTCTTCAGAATAAAAATCATCATCATCCCAAGTTGTATTGTCATCCCAGGTGGGTTCACCAACACTTGATGACGGACGACCGGGCGTAACAAGCCCAAATATTCTCTCTCCATTCCAAACATAGGCAGATAGAAAACCGATGATGATGAGATTCATTAAAGAAAAGGCAAAATACATTTCATGATAGGATCCATAACTGGACAGGGATTTGGCAAGTGCCCCCACACCAAGTCCTATGGCAAAGCTCTGGCTGTTGTCCCAAAAGGTTTTACCGGGCTCAACATTGCTTTTGAAAGCATCCTTGAATATTCCAAATCCCAAACTAAAGACCAAAAAAAACAAAGGAAAATGAAAGAAATAATTTCCCGGTGCATGTGCATAGTGAGGAGCACCTACCAGTCCACCCAATCTTGCCCAGAGCCCGGAGAGTAGGGCGCCGGCAAAAAGAAACGATATCCCAATGACCATACTTCCACCGGATTCAATCACTCGAATGATTTCCATGGGAATCGCTCTACTGAGGGAAGTTATTTCATCGCGATTGTAGGATGATTTGGGACGAAAGAATAGAATGCGAGAATAATAAGACACAGCACCCAAAAAGATGAGAGAAAAGCATATAAAGAGTAGGAAAAGCAGGAATTCCATAATACAAATATCGACCGAGTTGTGGTTTTCCTGCTTACAATTCTAATAGAACCAAGCTCCAATTCCGGTGCTTGGTTTTTAGATCTGATCTATTTTTAATGGCGGAAGTGCCTCATTCCGGTGAATACCATTATGAGTCCATGCTCATCAGCGGCTTGAATCACTTCTTCGTCTCGGATAGATCCACCGGGTTGGATGATTGCTTTTGCCCCCACTTTGGCAATAGCGTCTATTCCATCTCGGAATGGAAAGAAGGCATCTGAACCCACATAGGATCCTACAACCGAGAGACCCACTTTCTGTGCCTTGCTTGCTCCCAACTCTACAGAATCCACTCGGCTCATCTGACCTGCACCAATTCCCAAGGTGTAATTCTGTGCGGTATAAACGATCGCATTGGACTTAATGAACTTAACACATTGCCAAGCAAACCAAAGTCCTTCCAAATCTTCCTCGCTGGGCTTTAACTTAGAAACTACTTTTAGATCTTCCTTTTGTACAAGATCGTAGTCACGATTTTGAATGAGCATACCGTGGTGGATAGGACGAAGATCCATTTCTTCCAAGGATTCCTGGAATTTAGCAATGGGAACCAAGCGAATATTGGGCTTCTTGGCGAATACTTCCAAGGCTCCCTTATCGAATCCTTCGGCAACCACTCCTTCCACAAAATTTTCCGTGATGGACTCGGCTGTTGCCTTATCCACAACTCCGTGAACACCGATGATTCCCCCGAATGCCGAGATGGGATCTGTGGTTCTTGCCAGCTCGAAGGATTCTTTTACCGATTCACCGAATGCAATTCCACAAGGATTCAAATGCTTCACAATGGATACTGCATTCTTGGGCAGAAGACTTGCTACATGGAATGCCGCATCCAAGTCCAACATATTGTTGAATGATAATTCTTTTCCCTGAAGAGGAGTAAACTCTGCCTTAGAGAAGATTGGTTCATAAAATGCTGCCTTCTGATGGGGATTTTCCCCATAACGGAGACCCTGCTTTTTGGTATAGGCGAACGAAATGTATTCGGGGAAGGTATCCCCTCGGTAGTCGTTCAGCCAATTGGAAATAGCTGTATCATAGTATGCTGTGTAGGAGAAAACTTTTGCAGACAAGCGAAGAGTAGTGTCTGTGGAAAGTTGCATTTTGTTCTCTTCCAACTCTTTTTGAATGATTGGATACTCTTCCGGGCTCAAAACTACAGCTGTGTTTTTGTAATTTTTAGCCGCAGAACGAAGCATGGTGGGTCCACCAATGTCAATTTTTTCAATAGCCTCTTCGAGTTTAACATCGGGCTTCTTTACTGTTTCCACAAAAGGATAGAGATTCACAATCACGAGTTGGATGGGAGGAATTCCATTATCATCCATCTCTTTCACATGAGAAGGATTGGATCTATCCCCCAGCAATCCACCGTGGATTTTGGGATGGAGAGTTTTCAGTCTCCCACCCAATATCTCAGGGAAACCTGTATAGTCATCCACACCTTTTACGGGAATACCTGCCTTGGAAATTGCATCAAATGTTCCCCCGGTAGAAAGTATTTCTACCCCATTGTCCGAGAGAAACTTGGCAAATTCCACAACCCCGGTTTTATCACTAACAGAAATCAATGCTCGTTCTATTTTTATCACTGTAATTTTTTAACCTTCCTTCCTTCGATTTTGAGCTGGTCTTTTAAAAATAATTCAATTGCTTGGGCTAGAATCTTATGTTCTTCTTTCAAGATGGCACGCGACAATTCCACTTCAGTGGTCGTATCATCGATCTTTACAACAGATTGTAAGATGATGGGACCTGTATCTACACCTTCGTCTATGAAGTGAGCCGTGCAACCCGAAAATTTTGCCCCATACTCAATCGCTTGCTTCTGCGAATTCATCCCCGGGAACGCAGGCAAAAGGGAAGGGTGGATATTGATGATTTTTTGCTTGTATGCACGGACGAATTCAGGTGACAAAAGACGCATAAATCCCGCAGTTACGATCAAATCCGGTTCGAGTGAGTCCACTTTGTCCAACAATGCATTGTGAAAGTCTTTTTTGTTGTCAAATGATTTGTAATCGATGAGAAACGAGGGAATACCAAAAGATCTTGCCAGTTGCAAGCATTTTGCCTCACGGTTGTCCGAGACCAATCCCACAGGTAGACAGGATAGTTTTTTTCCACGAATTTTTTTTGCAACAGCCTCGAAGTTAGAACCCCGCCCTGATGCAAGAAAAACCACCCTTTTTAGAGAATTTTTTTGAAATACACTTGCCAAACTTTTTTCCTTCCAACACCATTAGGGAGCAGACTATCCATTAAGCAACCAACCTTTTTTGTCGATGAAATAGTTAGGAGAGCAAAATGCTAAGAGCCAACCCCTACGCGAACCAGAATGCCTATAAAGCCAACGAGATTTCCACAGTTTCTCAGACTCGATTGATTGTAATGCTCTATGAAGGAGCAATCCGCTTTCTAAAGATTGCCTCTGAAAATATGACTCCCCGAAAGTACGACCTGGTAAATAATAATATTATCAAAGCCCAAGATATCATCACAGAACTCATGATTTCTTTAAATATAGAAGAGGGAAAGGAAGTGGCTAATAACCTCTTATCTGTCTATGTCTATGTGAAGAAAAGATTATTGGAAGCCAATATGAAAAAGGACACAGAGATCATCAAAGAAGTTATTGGTCATCTGGAACAATTGAAGTCGGCTTGGGATGAATTGGATCGCAATAAAGAATTTTCGGACAAGACGTCCTCACCTGTTCGAAATACCGGAATCTCCATTACAGGATAATTTGAAATAAATTCATGACCGATCAGAAATACTTCCAGAAGAAAACAGAGTTACTTACCAAGCTCATCCATAATTTAAAGATGGAAGAAGAACTCCTTCTAAATGGTGATCCGGATCATGCATTACAGTGGGAAGAAGAAAACCAAAAGGTTTTAGAAAAACTCATACAACTGGACAAGAAAAAAGAAGAAATGCCGGAAGACTCGCTTCCCTTTCAAGAAAAGGAAATACTTCTTACATCGCAAGTTTATGAATTATTGGAGCAAGCAAGGGAAATACAAGAGAGAGTACAGCCTCTTCTGGAAAAAGAATTGAAGATAGCCAAGGATGAATTGAATGAAGTGTCTATTCGTAGACAGCTTCGCATTCAATTGACCAATCCGGAAGGTCTGTATTGGAAGAAGAGGATCTGCTAGAACTCGCCTTGGATTTTTTCGGTTTTGAAAGAAATTTCACCGAAGAAGATTTTAAGAACAGATACAGAGAACTTGCCAAGAAATACCATCCGGACTCTTCGGAATTTACTTCCAACATTCTATTCAACGAACTCAATAGATCCAAAACTATATTAGAGGATTTCCTTGGTTTAAAAAAACAAAAGGAGCCCACAGAATATCCTCCTTCCAAAATTAAAGATTTATCTTATGAACTTTATAAATTGGCAAAAGATATTGAAAATCGTGCAATTCTTACATACTTCGAGAAGACAAAAGGAAATCCTGTTTATTTAAATCCTGAGGAGAATCCTCCTCTTCGAGAACTGAAAGAAAGTCTTGAGATCCCGATTCAAAATTACAAAAAAATCATTCAAGAGTATCCGGAAAGTATTTGGGTGACTGATGCCCAGGATTCACTCAGAAGACTGAGTATCTGGATCCGCTGAAGGAACAAAGGCCGGAAGAACTATCGTATTGGATGGTCCGGAAGGATCCAAGCTCAATAAACCATTTGATACGGTCAAGGAATTGAGCAGACTTCTAATAGTTACAAATGTCCCGGGATTTAGGTCTGCAACAAATCTGCAGATTGCATTGTCAGTTGGACCACCGGCATCCGGGGTTATTTGATAAATATATTCAAACGGCTGATTGGGAATCTGAGCAACCCCTCCAAAACAATCTATACCGTTGTTCAAGTCTCCCGGGTTTCGAGAATCTCTTTCCGAAATACCTGGGTATATTCTGTATCCTCCGAAAATAATTTCAGGATTTTGTGCTCTAGCTGTTAATGTATATCGATTCGTATCAACTGCAACAACCGATATGATAATGGGAGGAGCAGACTCCGCTTTGGTTGAAGAATAATTTGTACAATACATAGCATTTGTCATTAGCGCAGTAAGAATGACTTTGTGTAGAATGAAAATTCGATAAAAACTCATAGCCTAGTGGATAGTTTTTTCTTGAAATCGAAAAAAGCAACCAAACTTAAATCTAAATTCTGCAATCAGTAGCTTCTTGGAATACGAAATGAAGAAAAATACTGAGAACCGCTGTGAAAATTGTCTGATTTGAAGAATTGTGCGAGATTTGAATAAGATTTTTAACCTAAAAATTGTTTTTGAGTGTCGAATTAAATGAAAGCAGATATTGTTTTCTCTTAACTAGATGCTTAAAAAAATAGACCAAATCATTAACGAAGAAGATGAAAAATTGGCTCCTTATGCTATAAAGAATGGAGCCAATCATATTCGAATTCACCCGAGGAAGATCACAATTTTAGACTTCCATTTCAACGGGATAGAGATCGAATCATTCATTGTCGTGCTTTTAGACGATTGGAATACAAAACACAAGTCTTCATAGCATCTATTGGTGATAATTACAGAACTAGACTCACTCATACCTTGGAAGTTTCTGCGTTGGCTCGAAGTGTTGCTGTTGCTTTGGGTCTCAATCCTTATCTAGCGGAAAATATTGCTCTGGCTCATGATCTGGGGCATGCACCATTTGGACATGCCGGTCAAGATAAATTGAGTGAGCTCATGCGTGGAAAGGGAGGATTTGAACACAATAAACAATCCCTACGTATTGTACAACATTTGGAGAATCGATACGCCAATTTTCGCGGATTGAATCTCTGCATCGAAACTTTGATCGGTATCATGAAACATGGTGGGGATTATGGGGATTCTGCTGATTTACTCGATGCAAGAAAAAGTATAGGTCCATCATTAGAAGCTTTGATAACGGACATATGTGATTCCATAGCATATAACAATCACGATGTGGAAGATGGCTTGGAATCGGGATTGATACAACCGGAGGATCTTTCCAGTTTAAAAATATGGGATCATCACTTCAAGAAATCCCAAGAAAAATTTCCATCAACTGATAAAAAACTAATACTTCGAGAAACTGTGCGATCCATGATGAATTCCATGGTAGCGGATTTCTTGGAAAATATTGAATCCAATTTAAAGCAATATTCCATTCTGAGTAGGGAAGATCTGACTGAGACATGGAAAGAAGGGATTAAAATCGTTACTTTTTCTGATTCTATGCAGATGCAGATTGGTGAACTGAAAAAATTTCTCACAGAAAAGTTATATAAACATCCCGAAGTAACTATGTTGAGTGATTTTGGAAAAGAAGTGATTGAAGTATTGTTTATCTATTTTGAGAAGAATCCCAAAAAAATGCCCGAATCCTATACGAGTCGCATCAAGCTAGAAGGATTGCATAGAGTTGTTTGTGATTATATCGCCGGAATGACCGACAGGTATGCAGAAGAGATAGCAATTGATTTGGAATTGCTATCTCCCTTTCAAGAGTAAATCTAAAATAGAAATTTTGAATTACTTCAAATCATTAAATTCTAATTCTAATTCTAATTTTAGCTACTTATTCGGTGCTGATTGTTCTGCCTGCATTTTAGCTGCTTCATTCATTAACCGTTTTTTTTTACACCTAATAGGTTTTCCAAACTTGCTGAGAAGTTGGTAAGATCCATAGGAAGAACCACTTCTGTGTTTTCTTTGGCAATCTTGGAAAACTGATAGATGAGATTTTGAGAAATTCTAAGTTTCATCGCATCTATTCCACCGGGAGTACTCACAGCATTACCGATTTTTGCAATACTTGCCGCAGTTGCAGTGGCAAGGGCTTCAATTTCTCTCGCCTTACCTTCTGCTTCGTTTATCCTCTTTTGCTTTTCTCCTTCGGACTTGTTGATTAACTCTTCTTTCAAACCGATAGAACGATTGATCCTAGATTCCTTGTCTCCCATGGAGAGTGAAATCTGAGCTTCTTTGTTAATTTGAGCTCGCTTCTCTTTCTCCATAGTTTCCATTACTGTCTGAGGAGGTGCAATGTTAACGATCTCGTAACGATTGATACGAACACCCCATCTATCGGATACCTCATCAAGCACATCTACAATTCTCTTATTGATGTAGTCCCTTTCTTCGAATGTTTTATCCAAGTCCAGTGTTCCTACTACAGCTCGCATGGTAGTCTGCGCCAACTGAATTGCCGCATAGCGATAGTCGTCAATTCCATAGCTCGCTTTAGCCGCATCCACTACAATCATGTAGAGAACACCATCCACTTGAACAGTTACGTTGTCTTTGGTAATACAAGTCTGTGGATGAACATCGATTGCTTGTTCTTTGAGAGTATGGTAGTATGCATCTTTCTCAATGAAGGGAGTCAATAAATGAAAACCTGCATGGAGAGACTTCTTATACTTTCCAAATCTTTCAACAATGATTACTTCTTGAGCTGATACAATTCGAACCGATTTATACAGCTTATAAGCAATATACAATAGAAACGGAACCCAAATAATTAATACAATTGCTTCCATAATATCTTCCTTATCCTTTTTTAATCCCCGGTGTCGTCTGAGCTACGCTTGCATCACCCGGAAAAGTATTGGTAACTTTCGAAACGCCTTCAAAAACTCCTTTGATATTGGCAAGTGTTTCCGGTAGAACAGTTGTCTTGGATTTATCGAATACTTTACCCAATCCTTCGAGGTATTCTTGAGTGATCTGAAGTTGAACGGCTTGCTTTCCACCTTGCATACTAATGGAATCTGCAATGGCTTTCAGACCATTTGCAGTAGCCTCGGCTATAAGCTCAATTTCTGCGGCCTTACCTTCCGCTTCGTTAACAAGTTTCAGTTTGTCCCCTTCAGATAGATTGATAGCTTCTTGTCGTTCTCCCATAGAACGGTTGATACGCGCTTGTCTATCTCCTTCCGAAGTGATAATCTCGGATCTTCTCTCTCTTTCGGCTTTCATCTGGTTTTCCATTTCTATGATGATGCTCTTGGGAGGAGTGATGTTTTTCAATTCGTAACGATTCACCTTGATTCCCCAAGGATCAGTTGCTTCGTCTATTTGACGAACTACGTTAGTATTGATTGTCTCTCTCTCGGAAAAAGTCTGACTGAGTAGCATCTTACCGATTTCGGAACGAAGTGTTGTTTGTGCCAATTGTTCGGTAGCTAGATAGAAATTATCAATACCATAAGATGCCTTATAGGGATCTACAACTTGTAAGTAAAGTATCCCATCCACTTCCACTACTACGTTATCTCTTGTAGTACACAATTGTGGTCTTACATCCACTGCTACTTCTTTTAAGTTTTGTTTGTATTTAACCTTTTCAATGAATGGGATCAAAAAATGAAACCCTGCTTGAAGCACATCTTTGGGAACACCTAACCGTTCCTTAATATATGCATATTGTTGTGGAACAATAATGAAAGTCTTAATAATAAAAAATAAGACTACTACAAAAAAAAGAGTAAAATATATCATACGCCCTCCTACGGAATCTAATTAATCTCTAAGTATTCCCTGAGTCCTTTCTATGAAAAGTATTTTTTTAATCTCGAAATTCCAAAGGCTCTACAATAAAAGTCAGATTATCACGTCTCAGAATACGAACTCTTTCCCCTTTGGAAATGCGAGATCCCTCCGAGTAGGCATCCCAATCTGTTCCTTGGTAGCGAATTCGACCTCCCTTTTGATTGACGAGAATATCGCTTTGAACTGTGACAATATCATTTCTGAATGGTTCATCACTCATTTCATCTTTTGTAACAGTGGATGGAAATACTTTCTTTATAAAAGCAGAACCAAATAAAATGGATACACCTGTCGTGATAGCCATGATTAGGATCTGCATACCGAGTCCTATAGGAAAGAATAGGGAACAGACACCTGTCACAACAGCACCAAACCCTATAAAAACCACGAATGTTCCGGGTATGACAAACTCACCAATCATGATCAAGACACCAACAATTATCCAAACATAGGGTTCCCAGGAAGGCTCAATTATATTCATTCTGAATAGAATTGTAAGGAACTCGTTCGGATTCGCAACAAAAAAATAGTTTGTTTAATTGGTAATTAAAAAAAGTTTAGACATGGTGGCAAAACTTTACCTTTCCTTAGGAATTGTGATATTATCCTGGGGATTAGTCTCCTATTTTACATCTCCTAAATTGAGTAACTACAAATCGGATCATTTTAATGTAGAACTTTCTATTCTCTCAGATAGGAATACACCGGATGATGTAAAGCAAATTCTACGCAGAGCTTGTATGGATTGTCATTCTTATGAAACTCGTCTTCCTTGGTATGGATATGTATTCCCGGTCAATTATTATCTGAAAGATCATATCCAAGATGGGTTGGAGGACTTAAATCTTTCGGAATGGAAGAATTTTTCACACAAAAAGAAAGCAACCATAGCCTATAATATAACCGAAGAATTAGAGGCTAAAACTATGCCACCAAAATCTTACCTATTTCTACATTCGGATGCAGAAATAAGTCAAAAAGATTTCGAGACAATAGAGGATTGGTATTTTACATTGGAAAAAATCTATGAAAAAAGCTATAAATAAATCAGAGGCTAAAATGTCCAAGAACGTCAAGCTATGGGGAGGAAGGTTTCAAGAAAGCCAATCCGATCTTATGGAGAGGATTGGGGAGTCAATTAGTTTTGATAAAGAATTGTATGAGCAAGACATTCGAGGAAGCATTGCTCATGCCAAGATGCTTCAAAGAATAGGAATCTTAAATTCCAAAGAATGCAAAGCGATAGAAACCGGACTACAATCCATTAAAAAAGAAATCGAATCCGGACAATTTGAAACAAGAATTGAGCTGGAAGATATTCACATGCATATTGAAACCAGGCTTACCCAACTCATCGGGGATGCAGGTAAAAAATTGCATACTGCAAGATCCAGAAACGATCAAATATCACAAGATGTAAGATTGTATATTTTGGATCATTTGAAAATATTATTACCTCTTATGTTGGACTTGTTGCACTCTCTACTGAAAAAAGCAGAATCAAGTGTTAATATATTATTTCCGGGATATACTCATTTACAAGTTGCACAACCCATTCGTGCATCTCACTATCTGTTGGCGTATTTCTGGGCATTTCAACGAGATGTCGAAAATATGATTCGAACATATGAAATAGCGAATGTTCTTGTCTTGGGTTCCGGTGCTATGTCAGGTGTGAATTATCCTACTGATAGAGAATTTTTGAAAAAGGAATTGGGTCTTGGAAAAATTTCCGAAAACTCTATGGATGCCGTGGCTCAGAGAGATCATATATTTCAGTATATTTTCTCGGCTAGCCAGTGCATGGTTCATGCATCTCGTATTTGCGAGGAATTTATTATTTATTCCTCTACGGAATTTTCTTACATTCGACTTCCCGATAGACTCACTTCCGGTTCTTCCATCATGCCCCAGAAAAAAAATCCGGATGTTGCCGAATTGATACGAGGAAAGTCCGCAATGGTAATTGGAGATTTGGTTTCCTTATTAACTCTTGTCAAAGGAACTCCAATGACTTACAATAGAGATTTTCAAGAAGACAAACCTCCTCTTTTTCGAGTAACCAAGAATCTTTTGTTATCTATCGAGGGTCTAAAAGAGATGGTGGAAGGACTTGAGTTTCGGTCTGAATCAATTGAATCAACACTGAGAAGAGGATTTGCCACTGCAACAGATCTTGCGGATTGGTTGGTGAATGAAAAGAATCTTCCATTTCGCGAGGCTCATGAAATAGTTGGTAGTTTGGTTTCGGAGTGTGAGAAGGCAGGGAAAGATCTATTCACAATTGATGATGAATCCAAGGCGAAAATTTCACCCCATCTTTTGGATGAAGGCTATCTGTCTGCAATATCACTTGAGAATTCAGCTGACAAAAAAAATGTTCCCGGAGGAACGGCTAAGAATCGACAGATGGAACAGATACGAGATGCAAAGAAAGCAGTGAAAGATCTTCAAAAAAACTTGCAGTCATTTCTAAAATAAAAGGATAATTCAAAATATGTTCAGAAATATAAAAATTTCAATCACTTCTTTAATGGTTATTATGCTAACTCTCAGTATAAGCCTAAATTGTAAAGAGAGTCCATTTAAGAAAAAGCTTTATGAGCCTGTTTCTTATGCTCCTGTGAAAGTTACTGTTTCCAGAGCTGATAAATCCAGGATCAATCTACCGGATAAGAAAGCAATCTATGCTATTTTTCAAACCAGCCAAGGTGATTTGGTTTTGGAATTGTTCGACAAAGAAGCACCGAAAACTGTTCAGAATTTCATAGATCTAGCCCAAGGGGAGAAAGAATTTTTCACGGAGAAAGGAAAAGAAAAAAGACCTTTTTATGATGGCTTAAAATTCCATCGAGTCATCCCCAATTTTATGGCACAGGGTGGATGTCCTAGAGGAGATGGAACAGGTGGCCCGGGCTATAAATTCGAAGATGAAATCAACGGTAAGTCTATTGGTTTGGACAAAATCAAAGTTAAAGAATCGCAATACTACCAAAGTCAATTCCAACGCATGGTTCTGGAAGAGTTCAATATTCGTTCCAAGGAACAATTGGAAGAAAAACGGGAAGCCTTGGAAGAAGCATTTCAAGAAGCGGGGGATCTCTCCGTTTTGGAAGTTTTGCACCGAGTCGGTTACAGGTTCAACGAAGTTCTCCCTAGTAAGAAAGCGGTTAAGGGCTCTCTTGCCATGGCAAATGCGGGACCCAATACAAATGGTTCCCAATTCTTTATCAACCAAGTTGACACTCCACATTTGAATGGAATTCATACAGTTTTTGGTCATCTTGTTTTAGGGGAAGATGTTTTAGATAGGATCATTTCCGGTGGAAATTCCGAAACTACCATAAAAACTGTTCTTGTTATAGATAAAAGAGAGTCAGAATGACCTACCAAGAAGGCATTGAACAGATTCAAAACTATACAGCCGGGGGATCTATCTCCCAGGTTTTGAATTTTTTTCACTCAGTTCATTCAAGCCATGAAAACCCCAATCAATTTTTGGATGAGATTGGGGCATCTGACAGTTATCCGGATAGTTTGGAAGGATTGATTCTTTATATTGGCTCCATTCTGCAGAAACGGCGGCAAATTTCCGTTCTCTATGAGAAAGCTATGGATCGCTACCAACAGGTATCCGAGCTCACCGCGAAGAGGAGGGCAACGGATGATGAAGGAAGAATTAAAGAAAATCTAACAGATTTCATTTTGAAAGCAGAAAAACTCTTCGAATTGAATGATTTGACGGATGAAAGTATTGTGAAAGAACTCAATCGATTCACAAACGAATCCAATCTTATGAATCTCACAGAAGGTGAATTGCAAAAAATGATCGTCTCATCCAAAACTATGACCTTGCTAGAGCCCCATATGGATAAACTCAGAGAAATTTACTATGGCTATGAGAAGTTATTTGACCCTTTGAGCCGATTGATACGGATAGCGGACTATATTTTGGAAGACGGTAAGCGCATGGCGGTTTAATTTTTTCTTTCTTTAATTTTGGATTGATCCGAAAATAAATACAGAATGCGAGCTTTATGGATTTATGTCCTTTTATTTTCCATACCATTTTTTCTGGATGCATATCCGGATAGAGATGCCAGAGGAAACTATACCGAGAACTTCACCCACCTCCAAGTTCAGGTAAAAATATCCATGCCTTCTTTAACATTCGTTGAAGGCGAGGATATTGGTTTGGAGTTTCATGTGAGAAATTTTGGAAAAGAAGTAGTTCGAATTTTTCCGGCAACCAATCCGCTTGAAACATTTCAGTTGCAGATTCGCGATGAGAACAATCGCTTGATTCCCTTGTTGGAAACATCGGATTATAGGCCATGGGATCCAAAATATCAAAAAGATATGAATCAAACCAAAAGAAATCATATCGAAAATCTATCGGGAGATGCCAGTAAAGAAATAGCCTTGGCTCCGAATGAAACCTTTTCCTATCGTGTTTTGATTCAAGAAAACTACGATATTAAGCCGGGATTGCACTATACAGTGAATGGATATTTTTATCCCAACGCAACCGAGAGTAAAAAGAATTTCTTATTAGGTGGCACTGATTCTGAAGGTAGACTTGCCTTCATGAGGGCTGAGAATACCATTCGATTTTTATACGATCACAGAAGAAAGAACCAAGAAATTTCCGGAATTAAAGAACAAAATCTAAATGCAGGAATTGGTGTAAGCCCCGAAGAAACAGTTTTTCTATTCTTGGGTGCCGAGATGAAAAATAACTGGAGCAACTATTTCAAATGGATTCATATTCCGGATTTTATTCTTGCTTATGATAGATTCTCTGCTATATATTTGAATTCTACAGACAGAGAAAAAGAGTTGGTTGAGGATGAATTTAAAGAATATCTGTCAACGCTCCCATCCGGTAAGATTAAATATTTCAAAGTATTAAGTGTTGATTCGGTAAGCGTTCGGGAATCTCGAGTTAAAGTATATGTGGAAAGATTAGAAGAAAAAATTCCCACTCGTTACGAATATGATTATAGCTTGAAAAAAGATCCATCAAAAAGAGAATCGTTATGGAAGATACATGGAGTAGTGGCAAGGGTTAGAAAATGACAGAAATACTTTCACAAGACGAAATTGATGCACTCCTTTCCGCAATATCCAGTGGGGAAGTCAGTGAAGAGGAATATTCTTCTGTAGGTGAGCAGAAGAAGGTGAAAATCTATGACTTCAAGCGTCCGGATAAATTTTCAAAAGACCAGATTCGTACACTCCAGATGATGCACGAGACCTTTGCTCGTCTTGCCACAACCGGTCTATCCGCTCAGCTTAGAGCCCTAGTTCAAGTTCACGTTGCTTCGGTGGATCAGTTGACCTATGAAGAATTCATTCGTTCTATTCCCAATCCTACAACCTTAGGTGTGATCAATATGGATCCATTGAAAGGATCTGCAATTTTGGAAATTGACCCTGCCATCTCATTTACAATTATCGATCGTTTATTTGGTGGAAAGGGTGAGTCCACAAAAATTACTAGAGAACTCTCCGATATTGAAATGTCTGTAATGGAAGGAATCATTGTTCGAATCCTCGGTAACCTCAGAGAATCTTGGTCAACTGTTATTGATTTGCGTCCTAGATTGGGTGCCATTGAAACCAATCCACAATTTGCTCAGGTTGTGCCTCCCAATGACATGGTGGTATTAATTACCCTGGAAACAAAAGTAGGGGAGGTGGAAGGTATGACCAACCTTTGTATTCCCTATATTACCATTGAACCGATCATCAATAAACTTTCGGCACAGTATTGGTATTCTTCGATTCGACGTGGTGAAACAGATGAGAACAAAGTCGTTATCCAAGAGCGATTGGATATGGTCAAGGTTCCCCTCATTTCAGAAGTGGGTGCCGTGGAGATCAATATGAATGATCTGCTCAGTCTAACAGTTGGTGATGTGATTAAACTAGAAAATACTCCCACTAAGTCCGAACTCACTGTTCGTGTTGGGGATAGGTCCAAGTTTAAGGCTTCTCCCGGTAAGGTTGGGAATCGTCTCGCTATTCAAATCGGTGAGTTCATTGAAGAAATTCCCGATGAATTGTTGGGCTCCACTCGTTCCGAACAGGAGTATTAGAAATTCGTTTTTTCAGATTTATACCAGGAGTATTTTTGGCATTTCTATTAACTTTTTTATTGGTGTGTTTATTTTTTGGTTCGAATTTAGTAGATTTATCTTCGAGCCTATCTTCTGAAACTATCTACGAGCCTGCTTTAGACAGGCAACCCAACCAAACATTTACTAAAAATAAACAGGTTGATATTCCTTTATTGGAATCACCTAAGACTCAGAAAAAACTTATCATTCTGTCCATAGATGGTTTTCCCGCCTATTATCTGGATGATGATTATATCATGAAAGATCTACCCAATCTTTCTTTGTTTTTTTCCAAGTCTCATGGAGGTAGAGTAAAAACCGTCAATCCTAGTTTAACTTACCCATCTCATACATCCATGATAACAGGAGTGGATCCGGGGATTCATGGAATTGAAGGCAATAGACCCATTGATCCATTCTACCTCGAAGATGGAGCATGGCTATGGTACGACGAAGACAGAAAAGTAAAAAATATTTTTGATTTTGCCAGGGAAGCGCAACTAACTACAGCTTCCGTTTTTTGGCCTGTGTCTGTTGGAAATTTTTCAGACTATAACATTCCGCAGATTTGGAGAAAAAAAACGGAAGGAGATACAAAACTCATCCGTGCCCTTGCTACAAGCGGTCTTCATGAAGAGATGGAATCCTTGGTTGGCGAGCCGGTTTTGGAAACTACCGGGGACTCCGCTAAGATTCGAACCGGGCTCAGTATCTTTCAAGAAAAAAACCCGGATATCACTTTGATCTATTCAACCGATGTGGATACCCACCACCATTTGTACGGTCCCTATTCCAAAGTTGCTTTGAATACATTGAAAAAAGCAGATTCTTTGGTCGGAGAGTTGATCAAAAAAACTAAATTATATGAAAGAGATGATCTGGGTTTAATCATAGTAAGTGATCATGGATTTTTAACAGCCAAGAAGATATGTCGTCCCAATCGTATCTTGGTGGATATGGGATATATAAATACAAAAAACAAAACCTGGGATTTTTATTTTCAAAGCAGTGCAGGTATGGCAAGTCTTGTCGGCAATCCCAACACACGTTTGGGAAAGAGAAAATTTCCTAAATTGGTATCTCTGAAGAAAAGAATTGAAAAAACTTGCCCGGGAATCAAATTCCACTACAATAATTCCTATTTTCAAGAAAGAAAGAAAAACGCACATCCCACTAGCCAAGCTATATTAGAAACCAATAAAACAATCTATATCAGTGCAACTTATTCAGGAGCATATTTCGAAAAAGACAGTGGGCTCCATGTTCATGGTTTTCCGAGTGAGTTTTCAGAGATGGACACAATATTATTTTTCTATGGTGGTAAAAATTCCGGTAATGTTCAAATCAATACTGAATTCAAATCTGTTAAAGATACTTTTGGTGTGGCTTGCGAATGGCTAAATATAAAATGCAAAAAAGGGGAAAGAAGGAATTGATCTGATTTTAAAAATCAGACCTTCCAATGAATGCATTCACCCGGGCACTCATCCATTTCTTTTTGAACTTCTTTAACATCTTCTTCGGGAATTTCAGCGTTGTTAATGTTATCACCACTGAAATGAGTTTCCGATAGATCGTCTTCATCCATCTGGAAATACTTAGGCATGTTATCAGCACACATATTGCAAGAAGTGCAATTGTCTTTATCTACATAGGCTATTTTGGGCATGATAAATCCTCTCAGTTCTGGTCTATTTACAATGTTTTTATCGGGAGATTTTTCGTCAATAAATTGGAGTATCTATTCTTCTTCGTCTTTGGTGGTTACCTTTAAAATCAGAATTGTGATTGTGAATAGAAGAGTAATGGAGTTTGCCAAAATAATCGGAAGATCGGATTTGATAAATCCATAGACTAACCAAAGAAAAACTCCGGTTGTAAGAATTATATACATATTCCTGGAAATATCTCTGGTTTTTTTTGTTACAACCACACGCAACACCTGGGGTAAAAAAGCTATGGTTGTTAATATAGCTGCCAAGTAACCGATCAATAGTTCCATTTATTTTCTTCGATATTCCCGTGTTACAACAGTTTTGATACCGCCACGAGGATTGAAATCTCCTCGAACCTTTAGGTAAATAGGATCACAAGCTGACTGTAAGTCTTCCAAAAGTTTGTTAACAACATTTTCGTGGAAGATTCCCACGTTGCGAAAGTTGAGAATGTATTCCTTAAGGCTCTTCAATTCAATACAGGACTTATCGGGTGAGTAAGAAACCTCAATTGTCCCGAAGTCAGGAAGCCCGGTCTTAGGGCAAATTGCCGTGAATTCTGGGATTGTGAAGTCAATTGTAAAATCTTTCCCGGAATATACATTTTCGAAAATCTCAATTTTGGGTGTTTCCATACCGGGTATATGGTTCTGTCTTCCCTCATAGGATGATGTTTTGGTTTCACTCATTCGTTTGCTTTACCCCTAGATTTCCAATAATAATTTGGTAATAAGAATGGAAAGTGATAAAAAAATAGCCGTCATTGATTTCGGAGGTCAGTATTCCCATCTGATTGCCTCCCGTGTTCGAAGATTGGGTGCCTACACCGAAATCTGCTCCAATGAAGATGATACGGAAAAATTTCGTGATTATGCAGGAATCATTCTTTCCGGTGGTCCATCTTCCGTTTATTCAGAAAATGCTCCCGGACTAGATCCGAAAATATTTGAGCTGGGAATCCCCATTCTCGGAATCTGCTATGGATTGCAATTGACGGTTCATCTTCTGAAAGGGAAGGTCACTCATTCCAACACAGCAGAATATGGTCCTGCTTCACTTAACCTGGTAGATGATAAAAACTGTAATCTATCCCAAAATTTGACCTCGGGTAAAACAGTCTGGATGAGTCATGGGGATGAAGTTGTTGAAATCCCAACCGGTTTTGAGGTTTTTGGATCCAGTTCCTCTTGTCAAAATGCAATGATAGGGGATGTGAAACGAAACATCTATGGAATCCAATTTCATCCTGAAGTCACACATTCTGTAGAAGGCAATCAACTATTGAAAAATTTCATCGGACTCTGTGGGGTAAGCAATACTTGGAGTCTGGATCAATTCATCCAAGAAGAGATGGATGTCATACAAAAACATGTAGGTTACGGACGAAATGTATTTCTATTGGTATCCGGTGGTGTGGATTCCACTGTTGCTTATTTGCTCTTGGCGAAAGCTCTCGGCAAAGACCGAGTGAAAGGGCTACTCGTTGATACCGGTTTTATGCGAAAGAATGAAGTGAGAGACCTGAAAGAAAATTTAAACAAATTAGGATTCGATCTTTGGATTCGAGATGAATCAGAGAATTTTTACCAAGCACTTTCGGGTTTGCATGATCCCGAAGAAAAAAGATTGGTAGTGGGAAATCTCTTTTTGGAAGCACAAGGGCGTGCCGTGCAAGAATTGAATCTCGATCCCGAGAATTGGCTATTAGGTCAAGGTACAATCTATCCGGACACAATTGAAAGTGGAGGAACCAAGCATTCCCACAAAATCAAAACCCACCACAACCGTGTTCCGGCGATCCAAAAATTATTGGATGAAGGCAAAATCATCGAACCACTAAGAGATCTCTATAAAGACGAGGTAAGAGAACTGGGCAATAAATTGGGATTGGCCAAAGAATGGACAGGGCGTCATCCATTTCCCGGTCCCGGACTCGTTGTTCGTATGATTGCAACCAAGAAAGAAATTCCCCATGATCTGGAAAAACTTATACAAGAAAAAATCGACAAGCCCAATCTATTGGCAAGAATCCTACCTTTTCCATCTGTGGGAGTGCAGGGTGATCAAAGATCTTATTCCAACTGTTTACTGTTAAATGATTTTACCGAAGACTGGGAAGAACTTGATAGAGTTGCGACAGATGCAACCAATAACTTTCGGGGAGTGAACCGAGTTGTATTTGC
>JAFIGA010000242.1 GCA_020831715.1 Leptospira sp.
ATCTAGCATTGGATGTTGAAATCTCTTCTATGCGAAAAAACATAGAATATGGTGGGTATTGATTAAATATGCACCTAATCTAAACAGGTTCTGTATTTCGAAAGTCCTCGTTGGAAGCATGGAAATCCAAGAAATCTTTAAATACAGGATCTTCATTAACCGGATATGCGTCTCGAAACCTCATCCAATCCAAAGATGTATAAAGTGCCAATTCGGATAAACCAATTCTTTTATCACCGGTGAAGAAGTTTTCTCGCAATTCTGCCCTTACCCATTTCAAAATGGAATCAACCCGATCTGTTTGCTTCTTAAGGTATGCCGATTGAGAGGGAAGGATTCCATCCTTACCCAAGTAAAATACATTGATTGCAGATTCAACGGCGGCATCAATCGCATGAATTAGATTACTTTCTCGCCATCTCTCTTCACCTACAGGGATACGAATAGAACCGGTTCCGTATTTTCCGAAGATACAATCAATTATGGCATGCGAATCCCAAATTTTCAAATCATCCATTTCAACATAAGGAACTTTCCATATAGGTGTTCTCTTCCGCAGTTCCTCTTGACCTCTCTCGGTCATAGTATCTATTTGCTCATAGGTCAATTCTAGTTTTTGAGCAACAAAACGAATTCTTCTTACAAATGGAGAAGTAAAACTTCCATACAATCGGATCATAATTTCATTTTGTTGAATCTATGGTTTTTTGTCATCAACGATATTCAAAGTAGGAATGGAAAGATAGACAATTGTTCCTTGGCCGAGATTACTTTGTATAGATACTGATCCCCCCATCTCAATAATCCAATCTTTACATTGACTAAGTCCTATATTTTTCGAAAAAGAAGCTAGCTCGAAATTATTTACCGTGGAATCACTATTGGGAAAAATTGTAGGCAATATATTATCCGAAATCCCTACTCCTTCATCCTCTATGGCGATATTGCAATATCCTTGATCCTCAATAATTCTAATCTTAACCTTACCATTCTTATAACTGTAGAAAATGGCGTTTCTCATAATATGACGCAAAATGAGTTTCATTTTTTCGCGATCTAATTTTAAAAATAATATAGAATTAGATTCTATATCAAGTGTGATATTCTTACTCCGGAGAATAGTTGTAAATTGTGAAGCAATTTCATATACCAAATTTTTAATGTCAAAAATTTCGATTTTATGGTTATAATTGAATTCACATTTTTGAATTAAATCTTCCCAGTTTTCACCGGAGATCTCGATTCTATCTGTAAATTCTTCCATATCAACTTCAACTGAATTATCAATTGCATTCATCAATATTCTCCCTGAGGATTAACTAAATAAAAAATGATTGTAAATATATATTCCTTATACACTTTCTATCTATTCAATCTATTGTTCATTAAAGCCAAGTATATCGAAACCAAAATATGAATCCAGTGAAAAAAACAGAATGGTGAATATTTTATTGTGTTTATACCTAAAGTGGAACTCATAAATGCTCCACAAGAATTCCAAGGAATCAAAACCGAGGTAATAGTACCTGCGTCTTCCAGTGCCCTTGCCAGATATCTTTCATCTACTTTCATTCTCTCGAAAGAATCTCGCATTGTTTTCCCGGGTATGACAACGGAGAGATATTGATCACTAGTGGTTAGATTGGAAAAATAACAAAATACCATAGTATTTAAAATCAATCCTCTACCGGTATGAATGCGCTTAAGAATAGTTTTTATTATGATTTCAATTTTACCGCTGCCTTCCATGCAACCACCAAAGATCATAGCAGAGATAATCAACAGAATCGTAGGAATCATGGAAATGATACCTCCACCGGAAAGCAACTCATCCAAAGATGGATTCCCGAGACTCGATTGAAATCCAAAAAACAAAGAATAAAAGATAGAAATAAACTCCAAGTTCATCTGATAAAATGCCAAGCCTGCTCCACCGATTATACCCAATCCTAGTGAAGGAAGTGCCGGTATACCAATTGCTACAGATAAAAATACAACTGTTGGTATGATGGCAGTCCATATGTTATAGGAATAATTCTGTGATAAGAAGGATTGAATATCCATCACAAGCAATTCTCCTCCATCCTTTGAATATCCTATCCAGGAATAAATTACCAAAGTTAGCACCATAGAAAATAATGTCCCGGGAATCATAAATCGAATATGAGAGGTAAGTGGAACACGAGACATACTCGCCGCTAAATTGGTTGTATCACTGAGTGGAGACATTTTATCTCCAAAGTAGGCACCGGAAAGAATAGCTCCTGCAACCATTCCGGAAGAATATCCCCATAATTCCCCCATCCCCATCAGTGCGACACCAATAGTTCCAACAGTTGACCAAGAGCTTCCGGAAACTAAAGAAACAATGGCACAAGCAATACAGGCTCCCACCAAAAATATCGATGGGTGAATTGTATCCAATCCAAATAATATCATTCCGGGAATTATTCCCGAGGCAAGCCAAGATGCAATTAAGGCACCAACCAAAATCAAAATATATATCGCTATCGAAACGTTTTTGATACTTTCTAAAATTTTTTTAAGAATAGTAGCAAGATATATTCGATGTTCGATTGATCTTTCCCGACGAATCTTTCTATAAATAATCGGCTCCAATACCGCAAATATTCCGCAGAGAATAAGTAGAACTTGACTGGGCCCTTGCAGTGCATCACCATTCCCGAATAGCAATACAAGCGTTAATCCTAATATAAGTATTAAAACAGGTAGTAGGGCTCGAATCATACCAATCATTTCGCAATAATTACTTAGAAAAAACCAAGTATATATAATAGATGGAAAATAATCCCAAGAAGACAATTCCCATTACCGAGAATCTAGACAGGAAAGCTCCAACAGGAGCTACGTCTCTAACCTCTTTGGATTGTGTGATTTTATAATGAAAAAATGCCAAGACAGGAGCTGTTAAAAATGAAACAGTAGTCGCAAAATCAACCATCGTTCTCATATTTTCTTGAAAAAATATTAAAATAGATGTACTCACAATAGCAGTAATAAATAATAGATACCGATAAAATTGATCTCTGTTTATGGAACGATTGGGATATAATACTCCCAAAGTCCGAGTTACCACTCTAGGATATGCATCCAAGCAGGTGACAGTTGTACTAACCATAGTGAGACTTGCTGCAAGAGCGATGAAGGGATACGCCCAAGAACCAAGATTGTTGCTAATTAACCGCACCAATTGATCTGAGAAAGCAACTGCATTGGGCGAGAATTCTTCTCCACTCCCATGCATCATAATTGCCCCTAGTGACAGGAAAGCTAAAGCCAAAATAGTGGTTCCCCAATATCCAACACGAAAGTCAATCAATGCATGGCTCAAATTAGGAAGCTTTCCGCCGTTCTTTTCTTTGGATTCCAATGTCCAGTCCGATTGCCACACAGCCGCTTCTATGGGAATAGGCATCCAGCCCAAAAGTGCCACTAAGAAAACAATATCCGCACTTAGATAAAAATCGAATCTCTTGGGTGTAACAACCGGTTCGGGAGCTCCCATGATTGCCATAACCAAGGAAACCAAAGTTGAAATTGTCAATAAAATTATGACAACTCGAATGACCGAATCCAATACCTTATACTTTCCAATCATCAAAACCATCGTAGCAACAGAAAGAATCATTCCACTCCACTGCCACAATTCTAAATTAATTCCAAAGAGATTTTGAAACAAACCTGCCGTTACAAGGGTAACCACTGCAACTATAATAAACATAGTACCCAGTGTGATTGCCATGAATACCCATAGTGCCCAATTGCCGATTGATTGGTATCCTGATTGTAGAGGCTTGCCCGTGGCAATAGTGTATCTTGTACCTATTTCAAAAAATGGATATTTTATAATATTAACAAGTAAAACAGCTAAAACCAAATCGAAGCCATACAAGGCTCCCGCACGAGTAGATTGAACCAAGTGACTCACACCCACCGCGGCTCCCGCATAGAGAAGCCCCGGACCAAAATATTTTAACTTCATAGATTCATTGCTATTTCGACGGCTTTCTTACTTCCACTGTAGATTCCTTTCTGAGCACAAGAAATAACACATTCATTCATTCGAAGAGATACATCCGGGCTCTTTACAAACATAATCATTAGATCGTATGCGTGGCTAGGTTCTCTACACTCTACTGATCCTTCTCCCAAATCCAATGAGTAGAGAGCTGATTTTTCTTCATGATCACCCACTCTACGAATGAATAACTTAGGAACAGGAAAGAAGGCAAGCTCTGATGGCTTGGTAACCAAAACATCAGATACACGAATCAATACATCGGTTGCCGAGAAAGCCTCGGAGTGCGTCATAAAGTGAAAAAGAGTTACAGGCTTTAATTTGGAGTCAGATTTATCGCTTAATTTATTGTTAGCCGTATATTCTCTTAGATCACTCCAAGAACGAATCGATTCGTATTCGATTCCCAATTTTTCCAAAACTTCTTTGATATGAGTGTAAACATGTTCATGATCACCCAAATTGATCATGAATTTGAACTCACCGGACAGTAGCATATCCTTGGACAATTGAAGAAGCTCAGTGAGATAGCCTTTTTGTGCACCGGCTCCACCAATTGGAATGAGAAATCTTTTGGGAGATCGGTTTTTTGTTCGCTTCATCCGCAGGTCTGAATCTTCCATTACATTTTTCAAGATATCTTCTGATACCCAATGACCTGCCACTTCCAAATTTTCTCGGGGGACTCCCATCTTTAGAAATCCATTCAGATTGCTCTCGGTCTGAACAAGGTTCAATGCACCGGGAACCAGTAGATAAAATTGTGGATGATTGTCGCAGATCATATGAACTACTTTCTTGAAACCGGATTCATAAGCAATCTGTCCGTTCAATGGATAAGTGGTGACCACCGGGTTAGACTGAGGAAGATTTTTCATCAATCTTTTGTATTCTTTTGCCAAGATAGTAGATAGATAGAGAGATGAATCATTTCCTGAATTGGTTATATTTCCCCATGCCCACTCAATCGGTCCGCCCATCTCACTCGATAGCCGGCTAAAATAACTATAGAGCCCATCCACATCACCAATCGCTCTTGCTTCCGGCGAATCAATAGCAAGTAAATCGTGAAGATATGTGGGAATTTTTTTCGCAATGGAATGAGAATGAACAGAAAGAGCCATCCGATGATGACCGTATCCCATTCTAACCGAACCCACGAGCAACCCTTCGCCTACCTTGGGGCCCTCTCCCTTATGGATTAACTTGAGCCCTTTGTGAATACTGGAATCCACTGTAGTTAAGGGAATATCCTCATCCCGACGAAGATCATACATTTTACGGATTCCCAGCGATACTATCTGGGCTATTTGGTTCGAAAAAAGTGGAGGTTTCCAGCCAAAAAAAGGTTCTTTATTCCAATTCATGGCAAATAATAGATACAGACCGAGATATAAGGCAACAGTTTTTTCTTATTTTACGGAAAAAACTACAAAAATAGTAGATATTCGATTTTCAAAATCCCGTAAGAAGAAAAGATAGGAATATGGAAAAAATATATATAATTGACGGTGCTAGAACTGCTTTTGGAAGTTTTGGTGGCTCACTCAAAGATCTATCTGCAATAGACCTGGGAGTGTTGGCAGGGGAAGAAGCAATCAAAAGATCCAAAGTAGATCCAAAAGACATTGAAGAATCTATATGGGGCAATGTTGTTCCATCAAGTAAAGACGCAATTTATTTAGCCAGACATATCGGCTTAAAATTAGGAATACCTCAGACGGCTCCTGCACTAACTCTCAATCGACTTTGTGGCTCGGGAATGGAAGCAATTATCCAAGCCTACCGCAAGATATTTATGGGTGAAGGAAGTGCCATACTTGCCGGTGGAACCGAGTCCATGAGCCAAGCCCCTTATGTGGTTCGAAATGCACGCTGGGGTGTCAAATACGGTGCATCCGAATTTGAAGATAGTCTCGCAACCGGTTTAACTGATTTATACGTTGGGCTTCCCATGGGAAATACTGCGGAAAATCTCGCAGAACAGTATAAAATTTCCAGAGACGAACAGGACAAATGGGCAATCACATCTCAATCCCGAGCAGAAAAAGCAACTCAAGATGGCATTCTAAATGCGGAAATCGTAAAGGTTACTCTACCCGGAAAAAAACCGGTTGAATTTAGCCAAGATGAATTCATAAGAGGTGCAAGTTGTGCAGATAAACTCCCAAGCCTAAAGCCGGCATTTAACAAAGAAGGAACGGTGACCGCAGGAAACGCTTCGGGAATCAACGATGGAGCATCTGCTGTAATAGTTGCCAATGAATCCGGATTGAAAAAAACGGGGAGAGAGCCTTTAGCAATCATTAAAGGATTTGGTCATAGTGGTTGTGATCCCGCAAAGATGGGAATCGGACCGGCTCTTGCCATTCCCAAAGCATTGAACATGGCAGGCTTAACTCTAAAAGACATGGGACTTGTAGAAGTGAATGAAGCATTTGCCGCGCAATACCTAGCGGTTGAAAAAGAATTGGGATTGAATCCCGACATTACCAATGTAAATGGGGGAGCTATTGCAATAGGGCATCCATTAGGAGCATCGGGCAATAGGGTGACTCTTACTCTTGCTTATGAAATGCAGAGAAGAGGAATCAAATACGGTGTGGCTTCTCTCTGTATTGGTGGAGGTCAAGGCATTGCCCTTGTCCTGGAAAACCCTAAAGCTTAAGAAGTTACTTCTTATATCCATCCTTTTTCTTTTTACTCAGCCGATACTAGCTGACAAAAAGATTAAGGATGGATTTCTATATCTAAGCAGTGATACAAAAGCTTATCGCCTAACCGGAGAATGGCTTCACTTTAAAGAAAAATCTGCCCACAGGCAGCCGGATCCTCTCTCGCAGGATTGGACACCGATTCCGGTTCCGGGGCTTTGGAAAAATATCGGAATAGACCACAGAGCACCAATTTGGTATAAGCTGGATTTTAGGTTCAGCAGAGAGTTAAACAATAAAGACTTGGGACTCATGACACCGAATATTGCATTTGCACATGAGATCTATTTGAATGGAAAATTTTTAACCTCCGTTGGAGAATTTGCCAAGGATGGAACTCTAACAGAAAAATCAACTCGAGCGAATTTTACTATTCTTCCCAAGAACCTACTTCTCCCTAAAGGAAAAAACACAATACTTCTAAGGGTAGGAAGCTATGGAGGAGTGGGTGGCTTTAACCTAGATGATGTTTATTTAGGTAAGAAAGATGTAATTCAAGAAAAATATCTGAGATATCTATTGTGGAATACTATACTTGTAGCAATTTTCATATTTGTTGGATTGTATCATTTGGTAATCTATTCGGCAAGAACAGAAGACAAGGATTATCTATATTATTCCTTAATGTGTTTTTCGTTGGCAATCTACAATCTTTGTTTCACGACTCTTTCTTATTGGGTTTGGAATAATTTTTGGCTCTATTACTTTGGAACTATTTTTTCTGTAGCATCCATTCCCATTTTTATAATACAATTTTTTCATAAATTCTTAGAATATAGAAAACGATTTTTATCAAAAGCAATCATTGCTATTTCAATTTTCTTTATCTTCATAGCTGTTGTAATGAATGTTACAACTGTTGAGAATTTTGCCAGGTTCAACTCGGTGGTTCTCAAAGTCATGCTTTCCGTATTGGGTATCTCACTATTTTATCCCATCTACTTTATTATAATTGGAATCAAGAGGGGTAGGATTGGGAGTAGAGTAGTTATTGTGGGATATTCCATTTTTATAATTTCTGTATCCAACGATGTACTTATATATTTGAACTTTTACTCGAATATAAAATTTGTTGAAGTTGGGTTTCTTGCCTTTATTATGGGAATTTCATTTGCCATGGCATTGAAGTTCGCACATGTTCATAAGAGGTTAGAGTATCTTACGAACAACCTAAAAGAAGAAGTTGGAAAAAGGACTGCTGAGCTTACCGAAACGAATAAACAATTAGTTGAGATGGACAGAATGAAAACCTCCTTCTTCGCCAATGTTACTCATGAATTGAGAACTCCTCTCACGCTTAGCTTACTTCCATTGGAGAGAGTGATCCAGACCACACAAGATTCAGAGTCTTTGGAACTCTTGGAAACGGCTCATAGAAATAATATTAAATTACTAAAACTAATCAACGATCTTTTGGATTTTGCCAAGATAGAAGCCGGGCTTATGAGTTTAAGGCTCGCTCCCACCAACCTCTCCAAACTCTTGGACGGATTGATTTCAGCCTTTCAGATGAATGCAAAATTTAAAAATATCAATGTTACATATAAGATTCAACCGGAAGCCAATGTAGCTATTGATCCGGAAAAAATCGAGAAAGTCATCACGAATTTATTGAGCAACGCTTATAAGTTTACCAACCAAGGCGGAACGATTACCATCACTCTCGATGAATATGCCGCTTACAATACCAAAGAATACTATCGCATTAGAGTAATTGATACAGGGATAGGAATTCCCGAAGATAAACTTGATTATATCTTCGAAAGATTTCATCAATTGGATATGACCAAAGAGAGAAATTACGAAGGGACAGGAATTGGTCTTTCTCTGGTTAAAGAACTTACTGAACTTCATGAGGGTTTTGTAGAAGTCAAAAGTCGATTGGATGAAGGCTCAGAGTTCAGTGTATACATCCCCAAGATTAAAAGCTCTAATCTCAATCTTATTGATGCAGATCCAAAAAGTATGAATGATTCTTTTTCTGTTCAGTATTTGCATAGTATGGGATCGGAACAGAAATTGATTAAAAGCTTGAGTGATTCCGATAAACGAAATCTTTTATTGGTAGAAGATAATTCGGAAATGGTTTATTTATTGAATGAGTTACTTAAAAATGATTATAATTTGAATGTTGCTAAAAACGCTTTTGAAGGCCTGGAAATTGCCAACGAGTTAAGACCTGACTTAATCATATCAGATGTGATGATGCCGGGGATGAATGGATTTGAATTTACGAAAAAAATCAGAGAATCCAAAATTCTCAAACAAACTCCCATTATTCTTCTAACTGCAATGAATGATCTCGATGGAAAATTGGAAGGCTTTAACCAGGGAGCAGATGACTATATATCCAAACCTTTTCAGCCTTTGGAATTGAAAGCAAGAATTAATGGATTGATCCAAAAATCCAATCTCCAAAAAGAAAAGAATCATAGATTGTCCCAGCTACAAAAAGAACTCATACTTGCCAGGGATATTCAGAGTAAATTACTACCACAATCTCTACCGGATATTAAAAATCTATCTTTAGCTCCCATGTACATTCCCCTCGATGAGGTGGGTGGGGATTTCTATGATATCCATATAGAAAATGAATATGTTTATGTTTTTATGTGTGATGTTTCCGGTCATGGAGTTCCTGCATGCTTGATTGCATCCATGGTTAAAATGGCTTTCCAAAATGAAATTCGAGACAGAAAGAACAAAAACATAGCCCATGTGATGAAAGGAATCAACCGTTCCCTTTTTAATATAATAGGAAACAATTTTGTTACAGCATCATTGGCAAGAATTAATATTACCAATAGAATGGTCAAGTTTGTGACGGCAGGTCACCCACCCTTCTATCTTGTAAGCAATGGGAAGACTATTCCCCACCATTCCAAAGGAAGACCTTTGGGATTGTTTGAAGATTTTGATATTCCCATTCAATCATTTCAGGCAGAAGAAAGAGACATGCTTTTTTTCTACACAGATGGAATCATCGAGACTTCCAATATAACGGGCGAATTTTATGAAGAAGAACGATTGGAGTCTTTTTTATCAAGATATTATACACTGGATCCACATGATATTCTGGATGCGCTTTCTCAAGAGCTCAGAGGATTCCTAGGAGACAATAAATTCGAAGATGATATTACAGCACTGGCTGTAAAATTCCTTCCGGGAACTTCGACAGTCGACTAGCGAAAGTATTTAACCAAACTAACTTGATTCCCTTTTTCATTATATTCAATAATATCGAAAACATCCTTTGTCATCATGATCCCTCTACCATGTTGCACAAATTCTTGATTTAGGTTCTCGAGCTTGGTTTCCATCATTTTTTTGTGATCGAATCCTTTTCCTTCATCAGTTATTCTGTAGGCAACTTTTTTGGAATCCAATACATATTCTATTACTATTTTCTTATCTTTATAGCGAGGATCATTTTGTCGATTTTGAATAAACTGGAGATAAGTGCCTTCTTCCATTGCCTTAGTCTTTTCATCAAAGTTAATGTTTAAATTTCCATGCTCAATGGCATTTATTATGATCTCACGAAGAGATGTTCGGACTGCCATCAGTGTATTGACATCCGAGAATTTTTTAATATGAATAGTGAGCTTATTACTCATAATCTCGGCATTCCTCAAATAATTATCGATACTAAATTCTATACGTTCCTTTTTTAGATACCTGCCCAAAATATCCTCTACCATAACAGAAGCAGTTCCCAGAATTTCTTTTTTGTTTTCTAAAAATACATATTGTAACTTTATCAAAAGCTCTTTGGGTTCCATTACAAATTTTTGCTGGAATTCAGCTAAAAAATCCACAGGTTTTTCGGAATCATGGAGTTCTTCCAATTTCTCCATTACAAAAATTCTATTATATGTATCTTTTATATCCTTGCTCTTGAAAACCAATTCTAGAATATTCTTACCTTTTATTTCTTCCGGTTTGAAACCAAGATGTTTTGTAATCGAACGATTTACGTCGATAAAATTCCAATCTTCATCCAATACAAAAATAATATCGGATACTCCGTGAAAGAGTTGTCGAAATCGATTATCGGAAGTATGGAGCTTGGCATTCGCCTCTCCCAACTCATTCACTCTTGATTTTAAATCATAGGAAAGTTCATTGATGCGATCCGCTAAACCTAACGAAAGCAATGCTACTTGAAGAGCAGACCCTATTTGTATTGTCCAATTGGTAAGCGCATTGGAAGGAAGAAATCCCAATGACTTTAAGGTGTAGAGAAAAACTCCAATAATGAAAACAAGAGTTGCTACTGCAAATATTTTCGCAACTCGAATTCCTCTTTGCAAGGCAAGAACGGTATTCACAATCAATAGAATCGCTGCCAATGCCGCAAAAACTGTAGCCAATCGAATGGACGCCGAATAACCAATGAAAAATGATGAAATCAGCAAAATTCCTCCAACCGTCCATAGTATCTGATAAATTCGATACAACCAATTCATTGTAGTTCTTGCCTTGAGAAAATGTGTCGAAAACAACAATCCGGTTATTGTTGCGAGAAGCATAAATATCAATAGACTTTGATTCGCCCAATTTGGAAAATCACCCCAAATATATTGGAAGGCGAATCCATTTAGAATAAATTGAAACATAGCAAAAGAAAAAATAAAAAATACATAGAACAGATAAGTTTTAATTCTTGCAGATATAAATAAAAACAAGTTGTAAAAAATCATTACAAGCATCCAACCAAAATAGAAACCATAAATCACTTGTTCTAAAGTTGCATGATTCAAAAAAGAATCAACTGAATAGGCAGTAACTTGGATAGGAATAGTACTTTCGGATTCCAATCTTAAATAGAAATTTTTTTCTTCACCTGCATCTAGTCTGATTTTAAAAATCGGTTTTCTATAATTGATTGACCTCTCCGAAAATGCTACTCGATCACCCAATACTTTGATAGGCTCTGAGGACGAATCATCATACAATTCAATTCTATCAATGATAGTGGATCCATATTCCAAGTAAAAATCCATGTTGGAATTGGATTCATTCCGCATAGGAATTTTTAACCAAAAAATAGATGATGAATAGCCCATATTTTTGGATTTCAATTCTGAAAAATTTTTACTTAGGATGTCTTTAAATTCTAAACTTCTCGAAAAATCTTCGTGAATAGAAATATTGGAAGAAAGATCTTGTATAGAAAGTGCCTCATTCAAAAGAAAAGGTGCTTGTGAGTTTGCAAAAACTCCCGAAAATAATAATAGGTAAGAAAGTATGAATTTTTTCATCTGATGTCATTCTTACATGGAAAAACGCTGTTTGAAAAGCAAATTTTACCAATTTGTAAAAAATTCGACCAAAAGGAACATGAATGAACTTAACACGTAAGCAATTTTTAAAAAAAGTCGGAATTGCCGCCTCTATCCCCTACTTTGCCGGAAAATTTTCCCTATTAGAAGCCCAAGAATCTACAAAAAAAACACTATCTGCTCGAATTTTAGCAAATACCGCAATCGTTTTAGGCGGAGGACTATCCGGAATGTACGCCGCCCATTTACTAAAAAAGAAAGGAATTCGAGTGAGAGTAATCGAAGGATCTTCGAGACTTGGTGGCAGAATATTAAGCTTTCAAGATCCCTCTTCCGGAACAATTGCAGACTTAGGTGGGGAATTCATTGGAGAAAAACAATCCATCATACGCTCTTTGGCTAGAGAATTTGGAATTAATTTAGTATCTCCTGAATGGAACGGAATCTCTGCACTATGGGATGAAACTCGTCTTTCGGAGAAGTCTAGACAGAGTTTGGAAAAATTGGTGGCTCTCCAATCCAAATTACCTCCTGAGCAAATTGAAGGACTCGATAGAATCAGCTTTTATAGATACCTCAGATACCAAGGATTCTCTGAAGGAGAGTTGGAAGATTTAGATAGAGTAATAAAATGCTTTTACGGTGATTCGTCACGAAATATTTCGTCCCACTATCTATTGGCAAGTATTGATTCGAATAAATCCTATTTTCAAAAGTTATACAAGATCGAAGGGGGAGCTGAAAAATTAATTCACAAGTTGAAAGAATCGCTTGAAGAAGATGAGATAGTTCTCTCCGACCCCGCTGTAAAAGTTTCCACCTCATCCGCCGGTGTACAAGTTGAACTGGCAAGTGGTGTGATACTTAGAAGTAAGCACTTAATCTGCACACTTCCAACCTATGCAGTATCGGATATCCAGTGGAGTCCGGGCTTACCAAGAGAAAAAATATTCGCTCTACTTCGTGTTGGATATGGAAAGATACAAAAAGAACTCATTCAGACGGAGAATCCTCCACTTAGCCCCCAAGAAGGCAATGGCATAGTTGATTGGGTCTTCCCAACCGGTGGAAAATATGTAACAACACTTTCCAGCGGAGGGAGAGCAACTTCCTTAAACCGATCTCCTTCGGAAACAACCAGAGAATTGCTCATGCGCTCCATATTTCCTTATGAACCAAAAACCGTTTCTTCTCTTGGAATCAAAAGAGAAGGTTTTGGAAAAGGTGCAGTCTCACTCTACACTCCATCCACTTATGGACTGAAAGAAATTCTTGCATCATCGGTTGGGAATATACATTTTGCCGGAGAACATTTAGCGGATGTTCCCGGAACAATGGAAGCGGCACTCTCTTCCGCATTTAGAGCTGTCACAAGAATCTAATCAACTATTTCATACCCATAAGCCTTCTCCACAAAGGAGAGGGCTTTATGATAGCGTCATAAATCGAATAACTAAGAATAAATACCAAAACAAGGTGAATGGAAAATTTAATCCATACATCCAGATCAATTGGAATCAGAATGAAACCCAATATCAGAGAAATCGGATGATGGATCAAGTATATAGGAAGACTGCCATCTCGTAGATATATTGTAAAAGAATTTTCTTCTCGAAAAAATCTTTTGAAAAACTCTATGAAAAAATAGATAAAACTCCATGCAGTAAGACTGGATAGAAATAAATGGAACAAACGAGTTGTGCCACCTCCCCAAAAATATCCCGACCATAAGGGATCGGTCTTCTCGGAATTTTCAAAAAATGCAAGAAGAAAAAAGGCAGCAAGAAACAATACAATCTTTATCCTGAGTCCAACTTGATTGTCTCGAAAAATTGCCTGATTGGAAAAGGCAAAAATTCCACAAAGAAAGAATGAGAAGTAGTAGATAAATAAATATGGATCCACTTTATAAAATTTAAAACCCTTGGGGAAAAAGGAATGAGCCAGTAGAGATAAACCAAGTGTTATACTGATAAAGAAAAATAAATAATAGGAGGCAGAAAGATTCTTGAATCTAAAAAAACCCTCTTTACCGGGAATGATCATTAGCAAAACACAAAACATAACCAGATAATACAAAAACCAAAGATGAGAAAGCCCGGCAGTTCCCGATTGGAAGTAATGAATTAGATAATCAATCCAGTTCAATTCTCTGCCTTTGGACAATTCCATTATATAGTATTGAACCGGTGTAAATAGAACCAAACCAACCAGTAAGGGTACAAATAGTCGAGTAGCCCTGGATTGAATATAAATTCTCCAACCTTTTTTCGACCAAACCATTTCGGAAAAGAACCCCGATAAAAAGAAAAACAACGGCATACGAAAAGAATGAACAAAGAAGCAAAAATGTTCTAAAATCTCCGATCTATCCTCACTTTTGATTGCATAGCCAATGCTTTCTGCATAAACTATTGCAGAATGGAAGACCAATCCCAATAAAAGCGCAAAGGATCTTAAGTTGTCAAGATAAACCAAACGATTTGAATTCATTCTATTCCATTTCCCGATTGGGAGAAAAATTTGATAGAATTTTTTCCTTTACAAATTTTCAATATTGAAAATGCTTAGGAACATTGAAATAGGAGTTAGCTATCAAAGATATATTTCACATTCCCAAATGGTACGAGCTGATCGGTAAGTCCCCAGAATATATTTTTTACCGAGGAATTCCCCGAATCTATGCGGAATATCTTCGTGATTTCACTATGTTGGAAGTGGATGGCATCGAAAATGTTCCTCGATCCGGTAGAGTCATGCTCATACCCAATCACAGTGGGATACTTGGATGGGATGCCGCTGTCCTCCACTATGAAATGTTCAAAATCAAGAAGCGACTTCCGAGAACTATGGCTCATGCCTTCTGGGAATCCAATGACTTTTTCAGGATCGGAAGTGAAAAACTCGGATTCTTTCCGGCTGACTTCAAGAAAGCTGTAAGATATTTAAAAAAAAATAAAATGATGATTATTTTTCCGGAAGCGGAGCATGGGAATTTTAAGCCTTCCATTAACATGTACCAATTGACCGAATTCAATCCCGGATTTGTTGCCCTCGCAATGATGACTAATACTCCCGTTGTTCCGGTGTGTATTCTCGGAGCCGAAGAAAACTATATCAATCTGGGAACAGTGGATTGGTTTGAGAAAAAATTAGGCGTAAAAGTTCCTATTCCACTCAACCTTCTTCCCATTCCTTCCAAATGGAAAATCAAGTTTCTCCCTCCCTTATCCTTCAGCAAGTACAACAAGAAAGATATCAAGAACGAAAAGTTCGTAAAAGAAGTGGCAGAAAATATTAAATTTAGGATTCAATCCAATATTCAAATGGAACTCGTTCAGAAAGGAATTTTCAAATTCTAGGAGACAACATGAACCAAGAACAATTATCCCGTACCGAAAAATTATTAAAAGTTAAAGTATCCGATGTAATGAATAAAAACGTAGTTACAATTGATCATGATGATCTCATCGGAAAAGCAAGCCGTTTGATGTTGGAAAACAGATTGCACGCACTTCTGGTAATGAAAAATGCGAAACCAAAGTATATGATTTCCGCCTATGATCTGATGAAGATTTCCTACGAAGACACTTTCAGTGAATCCAATGCAGACATGCTGAGGACAACAGTGGAAGAACTTGTAAAAAATCAAAATATGAAAACTCTCCCAAGCACCGCACATCTAATTGAGGCATTGAATCTAATTGTTGAATACCAAATACATTCCGTTCCCATCATTGATGAAGGTCGTGTAATGGGAGTTGTGTCTTTGATGGATCTCGCCGGTTGGTATCTCAAGACCCATGAAGAGCTAAAGAAATAAATACTCAACTCATCATAAGAACTAAGAAGGTCTAAAAAGTGGAATTTGTATCATGGGTTAGTGACGAAGAAATTGGAAAAGAAAGATACAAGGCGAAAGAACTAAAAAAAACTTCCTGGTGGAAGAATAAAAAATCCTCCGGAATCTGCCATTACTGTGGGAATAAATTTCCACCGGAAGAATTGACCATGGATCACCTCATTCCTCTTAATCGTGGTGGTAGATCTATCAAAGCCAATTTAGTTCCCGCTTGCAAAGAGTGTAATAACAAAAAGAAATACGATCTACCACAAGATTTTATTCCTTAGCCCAGTCCCGCACGAATCGTATCTATCAATTCTTTTTCATCCCAAGGTTTGGAAATTAAACGAAAGAGATCTGCTTGACTGCGAACTCTTTCAACAGCCGCCGGATCGGCTTGCCCTGTTAGCATAACTTTTTTGATCAAGGGAAATTTTTGGTGTACTTTTATCAAGAATTCATCTCCCCGCATTCCGGGCATGAGCCAATCAGAGACGATAACCAAAACACTGACCATATCGGAATCAAAATCTTGAATCAACTCCAACGCCTCATCTGCACTTTCAGCAAATTCTAAAATAAACTCAGAACCAAAATGTGTCCTCAATTGCCCTTTCAAACTATTTAGCACAATTGCTTCATCATCCACACAGAGAATTGCTTTTTTTCCGTTACCAGTCATTCAATAGCCCCAAAATAAAATATATCCAATCAAAAAAAGAAAACAAGCCCCAGTTTGGAAAATATTCCTAAGCTGGCAACTTGTTTCTATTTAATTTTTGGAAAATATCTTAGCTATGCCACAGCCTCAACTTCCGATTCCTTCATCTCCAAAAGTCATTTGGCAAAATCCGAATTGGGAATCAGTCCAATCTGGAAGAACCCAACACCAATTCCATTCACGTCAGGAAAATATAATAAAACAAAAGTTTAATGAGATGGTGCTGGACGAAATTCATCAAAACTTTTTGAATTCATTGCCTATCTCTTTTTTATTTCGAAATGAATCCACTTCCTATATAATACCATTTTCCTTCAACTGAGACTCAGTAAGTCCGGTTATCTCAAGTATATCTTCCATCGGATAGCCTTTAGCCTTCATCAATCGGGCATCTTCGAAAGCTTTTTCGAGTCTACCTTTCTCGATTCCTTTCTCGATTCCCTTTTCAAATTGTGCCGCCATTTCATAAGCGAAGTCCGCATCGCTATTCATCCTCTCTTCCAAGAGACGACGCTTCTCCGGGTCAGCAGAATAGAATTCCAAAAGTTTAAATGCATTCGCCATATCAGGTTCTTTGTCTACTATGATACTCATATCATCCTCCTAAGGCTTCGGGTTGCCATCCTCGCAGTCGGTGGCCCGTTTGGATCGCCAAAACTGCTGCGGTGGCAACCACTCCGCTACGTTAAGAAATATACCATCTGCAAATCTTTTGTCAAGACTATATCCGGTTCTTCTTCTTCTCTTAGACTATATTTACTCATGTATCTATCTGTCGGGAACAGATTGAAATTCAAGATATTGATCTGGTAAACCGGTTTGAGTAGAGAATATGCCTCTGCTTCCTGCAATTGCTTTCGGATGAGAGAAGCTAGAAGTTTAGGGTCTTCGTTGAAAAGTAACTTGAATGCAAGATCGTTTGTTAATGGAACTAATTTCATTATGGTTTTGTGTTAATATCTATGAATCTTTACCTTCGGGCAAGAAGAATTTCCATAGGTAGGGATAGAACTACTCATCTATGTAATCATCAACTCTCATCTTCCAATGTCCAGAAAAATAATTCTCTATTTTTATTGCTACTAAATTATTTCATAGTTTCCATATATTGTAGTATGGATTCTTATTTCTCTATACTGACATTAATTCTGATCTATCTAATCATTTTTAATCAAATCTACTCTAAGAACCAACTCTTTCTGGAGAACCTTTTCCTCAAGTCCCAACTTTCTTCCTTCAAGAGAAGATACAAAAAGTTCCATACATCACCTTTAAAAAGAATACAACTCTTAACAATTTCACTTCTATATCATAATTGGAAGGAATCATTGATCTTAGTAACTCCTGATACTCTTTTAACCTGGAGAAAAAATTGTTTCAAGAAGTTCTGGAGAGCTCTGTCAACAAGAAAGAAATCAGGAAGACCAACCATTCCCTGGGAGACTATAAAACTAATCCGTAGGATTGCCAAAGAAAACTCTATCTGGGGAGCTACCAAACTTCATGGTCTTATGATCAAGCTAGGTCATGATATCTGTGAAAGAACCATATCGAAATATATTCCCAAAAAACCCCCCAATCCTAAGAAGAGACTTTCTTGGAAAAACTTCTACAAACTACATGCCGATTGTATTATCGTAAAAGACATATTCTCTGTTTATTCTGTTAATTTCCAAGAAATATATCGTGTTCTCTTCTATATGAATTTAGGAACAAGAGGCTCCGTGCCTACCTTCCTCGCGGTCGGTGGCCAGTTGGGTTCGCCAAAACCGCTCCGGAGGTAGGCACTTCGCTGCTGTTAGTGATTTAACAATCTAGCTTTCATAAAGAAGCAAGAAAAGAGCGCATTCGATACAACCAGTCCGCAACATGTGGAGTCTGTTAAATACACTGGTCAACATTCACCCAATTGAACTGAATTATGTTGATCCATTGAATATTTTAGAACAAAAACCAATTCCCCTTCTATTTTTTGTTTCCTTTTTTCCCTTCCAAATACGATTGTTTTATTTGATACCACATGTATAACCAGGTGTTGCCGCCGTCCCAATTTTGGGACTCTATTGTCCGGCCTGTCCAGTCACCACTGCAACAAAGGAGCGTTAGCGACTGAGTGGTGCTGGGATCTCATTTGGGTTGTGGTGGGGTTTTTGCAGGATCGCCATTAGTTTTTAAGATTTTCGGCTTCGTAATCTGGATATTTTTCGACAAATTTATTCAAAATATCATTTACAAACATATATACAAAGCTAATTTCCGCTTCTAAAACATATACTTTTTCAAAAAATAAATCACGAACTTTGTTTTCTTTAGAACCAACGAAAAGAATTTTATGTTTATCCAAATTAGTTTTTGTATTAACAATTTCTTTATAGTTCATCTTATCAAATTTATAAATTTTTACAGGGAACATTCCTGTTTCATTATAAACTCTTGAATATTCAGAAAATATAATTGATCTTTGATTCTTTTTTTCAAGAGCATTAAAACGCCCTGAGTCAATCTCAAATTCCAATTCGATTCCATAATAATCAAATAAAATTTTCTTCGAGATTGCAAAAGGACAAGTTTCTATTAAAGTTCCATTCGAGTCAACATATGGCGATAACGAAAAATAATCTTCTTCAATTGAATTAACATCAAACATAATTGAATAACACAGGAATTCACTATTTTCCAATATATCTTTAACTGGAGATTGAAATCCACCTACTTTATGAAAAAAGTAAGGGAAATTATTATGATTAACTCCTTTAATTGAATTTCCTAAATATTTTTTAACATCAAAAGAAGAATCAGATTTGCTCTTTGATAACAGAGAAATAGTTTTTATGTTATCATTTAATTCATGACCAAAATTAGGCATGCCTATCATTTCATCTACAAAAAAATAATTCAGATAAACTAATGAAGGTGAATAGTTTTTTAAAATTTTAGTTGTATTAAGTAAAACTTGCCTACTATGTCCGCCACTTCGACCTTCTTTATCATAGGTTATATCGATTTCAACTAATAAAAATCTATTTATTGGAAGTATTTCATTGTTATGTTTTTGTTTATCCTGACAATTTACAAAAATTAACAATAAGAATATAATTTTTTTAACTCTATCCATTAGTTCCTCCA
>JAFIGA010000244.1 GCA_020831715.1 Leptospira sp.
AAAAAAAGAAGCCGAAGAAAGGCTGAATTCTTCCTCCTCTAAAAAAGATTCGTCTAAAAAATCGCAATCTTCATCCGAAACGGAAAATTCAAAAAAAGAAGCCTCCCAAAAAAAAGAAGCCTCCTCGGAATCTAAAGATAATGAATCCGTTGATGATGAATCAGAATCTAAAAAAGCTAAGTCCTCAAGCACACAAGAAAATAATTCTGATAAAAAGGCGCAATCTTCCCAAGAAAAATCTGTAGATAAAAAATCTGACTCATCCTCTAAACAAAAGAACCGAAATGAATCTCCCAATACAGGTCGTATACTCGCCTCTCCCTTGGCTAAGTCTATTGCCATACAAAATTCTGTTGATCTAAAATACGTGAAAGGATCAGGACCGGGTGGTAGAATTTTACAAGATGATGTTTATGAATATATAGAGAGTTCTTCCAATCAAAACTCAGGTGGGGGTTTTTCATCTTCTTTTATGCAAACAGGAGAAGATCGAGAAATACCCGTATCCGGCATGAGAAAAACCATCGCCGAGAGACTCACATCATCCAAGGTGAACCTTCCTCATTTTTACCTCAACATGGAAATTGATGCCGAAAACTTGGTTGGGTTTCGAAAACGCATCAACGATACTCTGTCTAAGCTACCACAGAATGATACTTCCGATTCTGACAATTCCTCCTCGGATGAAACTAAGTCTCCCAAGATTAGCATCAATGATATAATAGTGAAAGCTGTAGCACTTGCACTCCAGCGCCACCCCCATGTGAATTCCAGTTGGCAAGGTGATACAATCATGGAATATGGAAGGGTAGATATTGGAATTGCCGTCTCCATAGACGAAGGACTGATTACACCGGTTCTTAGAAATGCCAATCATCTGGGGCTTATAGAAACTTCCCAACAGATTGGGTTGTTGGCTGACAAGGCAAAAAGAAGAAAATTAAAGCCGGATGAATTTACCAATTCAACATTTACAATTTCGAATTTAGGAATGTTTGGGATTAGTTTTTTCACAGCAATCATCAACGAACCTGAATCGGCGATCCTTGCCGTTGGTGCCATTGAAGACAAAGCCGTTGTTAAAAACGGAACTTTGGTTGCCGGAAAAACTATGCAACTCACACTCTCTTGTGACCACCGAGTAGTCGACGGTGCCGAAGGGGCAAAATTCCTGGGAACACTCAAGAGCTTCCTAGAGAATCCGGAGCTATTGGCAGTTTAGGGGGAGGTTTTAAACAACGGAAAATAACCACATCACCATTTCCTTCGGAAAGTGGTGATGGGCAGGCGGAGAACTTCAGCAAAGATGGAGGTAGAGTTATTTATCTTGAGTTGCACTTGCTTAAAGGTTCATTTGTTCGTTTCCCGGAGAGCTGAATAGTTTTTTTTCTTGTAAATTTATATTCTGACCTTAACTATGTCCTCTAGTATAATGATAAAAATATTAAATTCCAAATTATCTATAGCAATTGCTTTATTTTCCTTAGCCCTAGTGTCAAATTGTTTCCTACACCACGCAAATATCCAAGGGGATGCATATGGAGCGAAATCCCTATTATTTAAAGACGAAAAGTTATTTAAAGGTACTTTACCGGTCAGGGTAGAATTTGATTCAAGTGAAAAAGCATTCGTCAGGGATTATCTTAAGAGAAAAGGGCAAAATATGCCTGTAACAGATAATATGGTTGAGAGCTATTTTTCTGAGGAAATTGTAACTAAATTCAGAAGCAGTGAATACTTCACACACAACTCTTCAGCAAATATGAAAATCCGAGTGAATTCTTCTTTGGAAGAAGTAAAATGGCCAGTAATAAGCCTAATAGGTTCTATTGGGACATTAGGATTATTTCCCTCAATTACCAGAACTTACGGAAGAATTCAATTTGAAATATACGACTCAAAAAATAGTAAAAGCATAAAAACTTTCAAATACAGAGTTCAACACAGACAATTTCTAGGGACTAGCATAATTATTATAGGTGCTTTTTTTCCATTAATGAGCGACCGCTTCGATCACTCATTAAATGCTAGAAATTTTGCCATTATGAGAGTGGGTTTTCAGCAATTTGAAAATGATCTGTTAAAAGAATTGGAAGAGAATAAATCTTTATTGAAAAATTTCACGAAAGATCCGGATAAAGTTTACGCTCTTTTACCCTTTGGAAACAAAATGAGTCAAGATAATTCATATGAAAATCAAATTTATACAGGGTTAGAGTCTCAATTTATAAAATCAGGGCTTAGTATTGTTGAAAGAAAAAAAATCCAATCATTGCTTTCTGAAATTCGTTTTTCCAATTCTGGATTAACCACCTCAAACAGGTTGGCATTTGGAAAGTTTAGTAATGCCGAAAGATTGATAATTGTTTCTGATTTAGATATTAATGAACCGGAAAAAAAATCGAGAACTGAGATCAATTTTTCCATTCGGTGCGTTGAGATTGAATCAGGAAAAATTATTTGGTCTAGGAGGTTATCTTATTCAAACAGCGATCAAAAATCCATGGGGATACATATAGGTCTTTCAGTTCGAAAATTAATCAATGAATTAATGACGAATGGTGAGATCTAAAAGATGAAAGAATACAATTGGTTAAATTTAGTTAACTATTTAATATTATTTTTTTTTATAAGTTCTAATTTAGGATGTTTTTTTCATTATACACATCAAGAATACAAATATTATCGGAAACATATAGAGAAACTTGAAACCGAGTTAGAAATCCAGTTACCTATTAAGATCAAACTAGATCGTTCCAATATACCTGAATATATACCTGAGTGGGAATTGGGGGATAAAAACCGAAAAAGAAAGATAGATATTTCTTCAAATTTTTTAGATAAAAAAAGACAATCTAAACTAATAGAAAATTATTATTCGGAAGAGATCCTATCAAAATTTAAAATGAATGATTTATTTGTCAGCAATCCGGATTCCAACATTCTCATATTAATTAAGCCTACTCCCAAAAAAATTGAATACTATGATCCTCAAATTCTTTGGGCTTACACTCTGGGAGTTATTCCAAATACGCTAAATACTTTCGGAGAAATAGTATTTGAAATATATGATCTAGATAAAAAGCAAATGTTAAAATCGTACAAATATAATTTGATTCATATAATATATTATAAAAGTATGACTGTAGTCTTGCTTTCTCCTTTTATTTTTTCAGAACAATTAGATCATTCCACAGATAATAGAACATTTAGCATTATGCGTCGTGCATTCCAATTGTTTCACAATGATTTTAGTTTAGAACTTCAAAAAAATCCAAAACTTAAGGATAGTTTCTATATCAATAAATCACCCCATTATTCTCTAGAATTAGTTCGATCCAAGAATGAAAGTTTTGAAAACATTTTGCATTCTTTTCTAGAATCAACTCTAGTATCCAAAGGATTTCAGGTTTATCTAAAAGATGAAGGTATTAAGGGAAACGCACAAGTAGACCGAACTATTTACATTGAGGGGGTAGATTTCAATCGAACAATCAATAAAAAAAAATCAATGCTCAAAATTCAATACACAGCTAAATGTAGAGATAATAGAACAGGAAAATTATTATGGGATCAATATGTAAGCTATGAATCAGATGAGAGTAATCTGAGCCAGGAAGATATTATTCAAAATTCGGTTATCGAGCTTTTCAATCTACTCAGTCGCGATGGAATAATATAATTTTTAGTAAATAGGAGAATGGAAAATTCAATTCCTTTCCGTTTGGAATGGCTTGCCTTACTTTTTCCGTATCTTCCGTTGTTAATTCGTCTTTCTTTATCCCCTACATCCCTTAAATCCTCTTAATCCCCTGAAGTCTTTTCTTATTTTTAGATATTGGAAGAATCGAGGATTTATCAAATGATTTGATCACTGCGGGACTCGCGTTCGCTCTTGCGGCTTCCTGCCTCCCCCCGAGGTTCGTCTGCCAGACTCACCTCCAAATTTTTCCTACACCCTGTTGGGTTCCCGAAAAAATTTATGCCCGTCTCCGTCGGGGCTCTCGGACTTCCTGTCCTCGAGGCGATTTTGTCGCTTCTTAGTCGAAGCTCAAAATCGCTGACCCGACGGATCGTTCGAGTCCCGATTCGTGATTGGGAGATTAAATGTGCTTTAGACGGTAAATGTGATTGGGTTAGGGATAAATGCTACCTGGAGCGGGACTCGAACCCGCACGGGATTTCTCCCACAGGATTTTAAGTCCTGTGTGTCTACCATTCCACCATCCAGGCGTGGATATTTTTAGGCGTCGGCGGGATTCGAACCCGCGATCAAGCTTTTGCAGAGCCATGCCTTAGCCACTTGGCCACGACGCCATGGTATAATGGTATGATTTTTCATAGTGGTATGGCGTCAATCGAATTTGAAAAAAACTACTCCCACTCGATTGTTCCGGGTGGTTTGTTCGTAAGATCGAAGAATACATCGGAGATGGAAGGAACATTTAATAGGGAGTTTCTCATATCGAGGAGAATTCTTCGATCCATTCGATAGAAGGAGGCTGTCATTGCTTCGTTGGATTCTACCGGTCTCAATACAATGGAGTATTCTCCCTTCTTTCTACCACATGGAACGAGTACGATTGGCATCTGCCAGATTGCATCGTGGATTTTTTCTCTGTGAAGTATTTCGAATACGATTGCATCGGCTTCTCGCAATATATCCGAGTGGAATCTGTCGAGTGGAAGTTCCGAATATTCGTATTCTTCGGGTAGAGATTTTTCGCCCGGGGCAAATACAACTCGGTTCACTCCCCGAAAATTATTGGTCACATCTGTTGCAACTCTATCGAATTCTTCCCAGTCTTCGGTAAAATCATTTAACAGT
>JAFIGA010000246.1 GCA_020831715.1 Leptospira sp.
CAGCGCAGAACATCGAGACGAGAAAGAGGAGTGGGATCCCAATCTATGGAGGGAGCTTTCCCAGGCAGGGCTTGCGGGTCTTCCTATTCCCGAAGAATATGGCGGACAATCTGCAACATGCTTTCAGTCCTGTCTGGCGACTGAGAGTTTCGCTTCAGGTTGTTTGGATGGTGGCTTTGGTTTGAGCTGGGCGGCTCATATGATCATAGGGGCTATGCCAATCGTCTTTCAGGGAACGGATGAACAGAAATCCAAGTATCTTCCCAAGATGGCGTCAGGTGAGTGGATAGCAGGCTTAGGGCTTACCGAGGCGGGTGCGGGCTCTGATGCAGGATCATTGATTACCAGAGCAGAGGCAGTGGAAGGTGGATACATTCTGAACGGTTCCAAAATGTACATCACAAATGGTCCTGTGGGTCAGGTTTTTATTATTATGGCAAGGACGGGTGGTAAGTCTAGAGGTCCCATGGGAGTCTCCGCATTTATTGTGGAAAGTCATTGGCAAGGATTCCATGTCTCCAAAGTTCTCCGAAAATTAGGGCACCATACTTCAATGACTGCTGAATTGGTTTTCGAAAATCTCTTTGTGCCCGAGGAGAATCTTTTGGGGCCTCTCAATTCAGGCTTCATGCGAATCGGTAAGGCGACACTCGAATGGGAACGAACTGTATTGATCGCAGGAGTGGTCGGTGCTATGGAATATGCTCTGGAAGCCTCGCTTCGTTATACGAAAGAACGTGAACAATTTGGAAATCCTATATCCAGCTTCTAAGCTATGCAAGAAAAAATTGTCCGTAACTGGGTTTGGATGAATGCTTGCAGATTGTATGTCTATCATGTATCGAAGTCCAAAGATGCCGGCAAGAGCATGCCCATGGAGAGTTCGATTTTGAAAGTTTTTATCTCGGAGGTGGGGGAAGATGTCTCCAAGGATGTGATTCAGATCTTTGGTGGCTATGGATTTATGAGGGAATATCATGTGGAGAGGATGTTTCGCGATCTCAAATTGGGAACCATAGGTGGTGGAACGAGTGAGATTCAGCGAAGTATTATTTCATCAACTTTTCCTGGGTTTGAAAAATTCCAATCGGGATTACTGACTAAAGAGTCTGCAGTATCAGGTTGGGTTGGTAACACAGAAGAGAAGATATGGGATCTATTGCTAAAGTCAATTGAGAATCTCTCATCCGGAAACTTTCGTAAGTCCCATCCATCCAAAGAATTCGCTTTTGCCGATTTAGTTAGCTTGGTTACTGTTTTGGATGTGTTTCGCAATTCCATTCATTCGGTTTCGGGTTGGTATAGTGAAGAATCCAAGATTCGAGATTCCAAGATTTTACTGCGTATGCTCATTCACCGATTTTTTTCCTCCTTACATAAATTATCCGATTCAGAACAGTCTATTAAGGAAATCATCCAATTGGTTTTAGAATTGAGGGAAGAAGAAAGTTTGGTCTCAGATTGTTTTGCAGAATTGGAAGGTAAGCTATGAATTATAAATTGGGTAAAACATTTGATGAAATTGAAATCGGAGAAGAGGCATCATTTACGAAAACAATTTCAGAATCGGATATCTATCTATATGCCGGAATCAGTGGAGATTTCAATCCCCTCCATGTGGATGAGGAATATGCGAAGACTACAGCCTTCGGAACTCGCATAGCCCATGGAGGGCTTGCGGCTTCACTGCTCGCACCGGTCTTGGGAATGAAGTTGCCGGGACTAGGAACAGTTGCATTGGAAACTATTACCAAGTTTAGAAAGCCTGTCTATCCGGGTGATACAATTACTTGTAAGGTGGAAGTTGTTGAAAAAAATGAAAAAATGAAAATCGTCTCTATGAAAATAACTTGGTTGAATCAGAGAGGAGAAGTTGTATCCAAGGGAAGTTGCAAAGTTGTTCCTCCGAGTTTTTCGTAGAACAAATTATTCGGTGCAGTCCCTTCTCCGCGAACAGAAAGTTCCGGTATGATAGATTCTACATAATACATTCCCATCTTTCCTTTGTTTTTAACATCCAAGAATCCTCTTGGCGAACACACAAAAAAGTCTTTAATGAGTTGGTAGGTAGTTTCTGAAATATTTACCTTTCCTTCTGTTCCTGTGGACTCCATGCGGGAAGCGATGTTTACTGTATCACCCCAGATATCGTAGGCGAATTTTTTCTTACCAATCACACCGGCAATTACCGGTCCTGTGTGGATTCCAATTCGCAATTCCCAGGTTGGTAGACCAAGTTTACGACGCATCTGAATTGCTTGATCCATGAAGGATCGGATTTCTATGGCGGCAAGGCAAGCATCGAATGCATGGGTATCGTTCTTGATAGGGATACCCCCTGCACACATATAAGAATCTCCTATGGTTTTTAATTTCTCCAAGCGAAATCTTTCTGTTATCTCATCGAATTGAAAGAAACTTCCTTCCAATTGATTGATCAGTTCAGTTGGGTTCATTTTTTCTGCTAGCCTGGTAAATCCTTTAAAATCTGTAAAAAGAATTGTTACTGCTTCATATTGAACAGGTTGCACTTGACCGGTTTTTTTCAATTCATTGGCTATATTAACCGGTAAAATATTCATCAATAAATTATTGGATATTTCTCTTTCTTTTTCTGCCGCTTCCAAAAGTTCAGTGTTGTGGATTGCACCACCGATCTGATTGGCGAATCTCAGAATCCTTTTTAGGTCATTGGGAGAAAGTTTGATATTTTCTCCGAGATTTGTGCTTGTTAAAACACCAACAACTTTATCATTCATGAGAATGGGAATTTGGACGAAGGATTGCAATTTTAAATCTTCAATGATAGTTTTGTCGAAACCTACTATTCCTTTTTGTGGAATCTTGGGTAGGTAGAATGGTTTTTTCCTCATTACTGTGGCGTAGAGAGATCCACTTTCGGGAGAAATTGGGATCTTGATCTTCATATATTTCTTTCTGATTGTGGGACCGGTCAGACCGTTGTCTCTAAAAATAGAAGTATATAGATGATTTTTTTCCTCATCTACGAGAAGGAGCCAGTGGTAATTGAGTTGAAAATTTTCCTGAAGATAAACTTCCACTTCTTTAAAAATATCTTCAATACTGGAGTTGGAAGAAATCTTTTTGGTAATGTCGGCAAGTGTTTCCGATTCTTTGTAAGCTTTCTCTGATTCTCTTTTGGATTCCACTGCTTGGTTGAGGAGAAGGGAATTATGAACTGCTCCTGCAATCTGTTCAGCAATGGAAGAAAGAACCGATTGTTGGGACTTATTTAATTTTAAACCGTTCTTGTAAGATGTTGCACATAAAATTGCTACAACTTGTCCATGAACAGTTAGAGGAATCTGAATTAGGGAATTCAATTGTAGAAGTTCAACTATAATTCTATCATATCCTTGCACTAGATCCGGATTGAGATAGGGCAAGTAGAAGATTTTTTTCTTTTTATAGGTTCTAAAAAGAGTACCTCCCTTCTCATTCAAAGGGATTGTCATGTTCTGAAAAACCCTGGATTGCTCCAATGTTAAAAAATCGAATCCAACCCATTGGCTTGTTCGAATTACATTTTCTTTTCTATCAATAGTCAGCATCCATAAAGACTCAATGCCAAACCCTTCATTCACATAATTATATACTTGTCCAACAATAGAATCCAGGTCAAATGATGAATTCACCTCTTTGGAAATCTGATTTAAAAAAGAAATATCTTTTGTCCTTTTTTCAACTTTGTCTTCCAGACTCGTTTTATAAGAACTTAGTTCTTCTGTTAAATCCTCAGCCGCCTTGAATGCTTTGGAAAATCTAGCACTCAAAATAAGAGACTGTGAAAATATAAAAACAATAAATCCGTAGCTTGAAATATAGATGGATCGAATATTGAGCATATCAATAATAATATCGTAAACAACTGCAGCTGACATGGCAATCCATCCGAAGAGAAATAGTCTCGCTCCCTGCTTTTTATTCAAAGTTGCTCGTATAACAATTGCAAATACATAAATAACACCAATCAAAGTTAGAATCTGAAAATAACGAACTGTTTGGGTGAAAAAATAAATGGGAAAAAGAGTAGTGGGAATGAAGGCAAATGTTGCCAAAATATAAAGACGATTCAATCTATGCAGCATCAAACTTTCATAGAGACTTTTCACAAAAAGAAAAAAAGGAGCCGGAGCCATATAGAAACTCATGTATTCCAATCTATAGAATAAATCCCAAGGTATGGTTGGAAAAATATCCAAGAAGATTCGATTGCCCGTTACTATAGTTCGTATAGCTATTAAAAAACAAAATATACTGAAATACAATATGGATTTTTCCGATCTTCGAAAGAAGTAGAATCCTACATGGTAGAGCCCCATGATAAGAATGGAGCCAAATAGAAAAACTTCCTTGATCATACCAAAATAAAATATTCTGTTAATATCTTCTTCCAGACCAATTTCGAGTGCTGACCAGAATCCTCCATCGTTGTAGCCAAAATTCGATACATGGAAAATTAAATCCACTTCTTCCGTTCCGGAGAATTTTAATAATCTTGGTTTAATGAAAGCTTTGGTATCTCTATAGTGCTGGCTTGCCTCACCTTGTTCCACAACCAATTTATTGTTTAAGAACAAACGATAAGCTGATGCTATTTCAGGGATGATTAATGCCAGATCCCTCCCTTGGTAGGATTGCGAGAGTAGAATTTTTACTCTATAGGTTCCAAATCCATTTCGTGAATAGGACTCACCATTTTGGTCTACAGTTAACCAGGCACTAGGATTGAAGGATACGAGCGGTGTGTGGTATTCGATATTTTCAGAAGTTAGAAATTCTCTGGGATAGAACTCCCAATCTCCACGAACAGGTATGTTTTCTTGTTTCTCCAGGATTACTTTTCTAAGATCCAAAACACCATTTGCCGCCATGATTTCTTTTTCTTTTTGGGAGCCACATTGGATCAGAAAAAGTAACGAAACAAGCAAATATGCTATATACTTAGAGAATATTATATTCAAACGAATACTCCGGATAAAATTTTATAAGAGTCAGGTACCAGGTAGATTGCCAGGCTTATGCTGTCCATTTTGGAAAAGTTAGATCTAGTTTAACTATTTTTTGCTAGTTAACGGTTCTGTCGAGTAGAAAAAATCCTATTTTGAGTCTGTCCTAGAATTGAAAATACACGAAAGGCTTAGATACAGTATCTAAATATTTAACAACCTTTGAATCCTTGAAAAAAACCTTCATCAATGGACTTAATATTGTGAAAGACAATATCTTGTCCCCGATAGGAAATGGATTCGTAAGTAGTGTAGAGACTGTGGAAGCATCTACATTGGGAGAAGCTGAACTTAAAGAGATTTCTCACGACCCTAAGTTTATTGTGCAAACTGATGGAACATACGGAGACCATGGTAAAACTGCTTGTGTTTTTAATTCAATAAGGACGCAGGTTGAATCCATAATAGGTGAGGAAATTGATATGAATCAGTTGATCAAAGAAGCTAAAAAAACATATTGCTGCAAGGACGAACGCGGTAATAAAAAGATGGTTATTAACGATGACTATTTTGTAAATGATTATAATTTACTTGCGAAGGTAATGCTTAAGGTTGCTGGCGTAACTGAATACGATCTTGTTGCTAACCAGAATTCAAATGATAGACCGGGAAGACGTCATTTAGTTATTAATGATCCCAACAAATATATAAATCATATAAAAAATGAATTGGCTCATGGACGCTTTCCAGAAATCCGAGTCACTGGACATTCAATGAATATCGTAGACAGTGAAGAGATTGATGGAAGACTTTACTTTAAAGTAAGAGATCAAGGATACAAACCAGGAAACGGTTGGACACATGTTGATCCTTCTAGTAAGGTGAAAAAATATGTAGGCAAAAATAATGAAGGTAAACCTAAAGGATCTCATGGAGAATGGGATATAGGCTGGCAGATGAAACACTATAACAGTGAAAAACGTGAACTTGAAGATAATCATAATTATAGAAATAATATAATGTTTGGAGTAACAACGTATGATATTAAACAGAAATAAACACATTACCTACTTATGTATTCTAGGGATTTTAGGCTTCCTTGTCTTTTGTAAGGGCACCAATGGTAGTGCGGAAACAAGTGTCAGCGATTCAAAAACGATCACAAGTAATTCCCAACCGAGAGTTCGAATGAAACATTTGCCCGAGGAAAAATGCTGGATAGTAGACCATTCCGTAACTTACTGGACTATACTGGGTGGTCCAAACAAAGGAAAAGTTATGCGATTCCCAGTCTACAATGGGAAGGGTCCTGAAATTGATGAAGAAGAATTGTATTCGAATATTCCAAGACCTGAAAGTGGTCCCAGAATAGCACAAAGATATTGTGTGGTAGTTCCTGCCGGTGAAGTCGAAAAAACAGTAAGGGATATTATGGATTTTTATTCCAAAAATATCTTGAAAGATACAGATATATTACGCTCCTTTGGTGATGACACTTGTGATCCCAAAGTACAAAGCTCATGTGAAATTTTTACAGGTAATATTTATGCCTTCGGCCCCGAAGGTTTTACGATAGATGGATTTGATGGTACATATGGTTTCGGCATATATTTCCCATCCATACCCGGTAAAGCGATAACAGTACGAAATGTTTGGGATATTCCCATTGCGGAAACCGGTGGTTGGGAAGATGAAACAAATCGAAAAAACCGAAAGGATGCCATTATTAAGTGGCACTTGCGTTGAGTGATAGATCCTTTCGGCATAACTTTGCGATGGATGTTGTGCCGGGGGATGGGAGGGACGGAGTCTCAATTTTTGATACAAAACAACACAAGATTTCATTTAAAAACTGATTGAAGCCACAATATTCTTGCGAATTCATAGTTACTCATCATGTTTGAACACATATGTCAGACAAAGGATCTCCTGAAAACGAAAAGATGAAACTACTTCCTCTAACGAGTGATCTTGTATTTAAGCTTCTTTTCAACGAAGACCCAAAACTATTGGTGTCCCTTTTGAATGCAGTCCTTTTTCCTGGTGATGGGAACAAGGTCGAAACAGTTCAGATTCTAAATCCAGAAATCCTCCCTGAAATGATTAAGAATAAGAAATCAGTCCTTGATATCAAAGCAGAAGATTCCCAGAATAGACAATTCCATGTAGAGGTTCAAGTTGGATACCAATCACTCTTCATAAAAAGATCAATCTTCTACCTTGCCTCATTGATCCGAAAA
>JAFIGA010000247.1 GCA_020831715.1 Leptospira sp.
TGGGAAAACTGCATATAGGGCAAAAATTCTGTGGTGATTTCTTCTCTAAGCAAATAAGAAATTTATGATTAACTACTGGTAGCGTAGTGGCTACCTCCGCAGAGACCTCTTCGCGAAGCGAGTCGCGAGGAAGGTAGCCACGGAGCCCTTGTTTTGTAGCCGGAACAAAAATCCATACGCAAACCGGGCTCAAGAACATAGAAGATGTCCAGATTGGGGAAAAAATCCTCTCCTGGAATGAAAAAACAGGAGAAAAAGAATACAAAGAAGTTACCGAACTCTTCCTCCATGAGGCAGAATTTCTGTATGAGGTTCGAATCCAACGAACCCATGATGGAAGTCTTACATCACTCGTCGATGAAACCATTCTAGAGACAACCTGGAATCATCCATTCAGAAGACTGAAGACAGATGGAGTCGCTTCGCTCCTCCTAGACAGAGGACAGAAAGAGAGAAAGCCGGAAGATAGCGAATGGGTTGAAGCAAGATACTTAAAAGCCGGAGATATTCTGATTCTCAGTTCTGGAAAAGAAGTTGCGATTTCGGGGATTAGAAGTTATAATGTAGAAGCGACCAAGGTTTATAACTTTGAGGTAGCGGACAACCACACCTACTTCGTTGGGGAAGATGGGGTGTTGGTTCATAATTATGAGGTTAAGGTAGGGACTCCACCTTCAATCTCGGAACAAGTCTTTAACTCGATTGTTTCTGGTGCAATAAGCACAGTTGATGGTGTAAGGAGTGGTCTGGGATATACAGCAGATATACTCAACAAGCCTGCAGATATTCTCGCTTCCGGATCGGAATGGTTGAGCAACCAAGGGGCATTGGGAGCGATTGCATCCACTGTTTTAAACATACCAACTGGACTCTTGAAAATTGGGTCAGAGGCTTTGGCATCTCCTCTGACACTGCTATCAAATAAGCGAGATTTTTCTGGATTTGGTCAAGGTTGGGATATTTTGCAATCTGGTGTATTGACAGGGATTGATGGTATCCAGAATGGTCTCCTTGCTGGAATTTCCGGTATCCAAAGTGGTCTGGGGTTTGTTGAACGAAGCTTAAATGACTTAACAGGAGAGTCCTTTACAGGAGCAGGCAATGCAATTAGAAGCATTGAGTGGCTACCTCCAGCTCTCAGCAATCTCATTGCTTCTCCTGTTGACATAGTTACCGGAGGAATTAAGATGGGGGTGGAATCACTTACATTCCCAATGCAATTGGCGGCATATACTGGTGAGTTTACCAGTGGTGAAAGGGAGATTCAGCTGGGAGATGGGATTGGGACATTTGCAAATGGAATCGTTACATTGCCGAGTGCTATAGATGGAGCAATCACCGGGTTGGGTGACTTGCAAATGCTCATTGGAGATGGATTTCGAAACCTTCCCATTATTGGAGGAATGCTAGGCTATGGAGCAGATATGTTTACTGGTGTATTAAAAGCAGGAGCCGGAGTCCTTACTTCCCCCTTACGAGCACTAAATGGACTTGGAGATATGAATACCTACGAATCCATCTTGTCAGATTTGAAAAGTGGAATTGACCGAACTTATTCTGGAGTGGAAAACACGGTGGGAATCTTGGCAAGAGATATCTCGGCTGGATGGATTGGAGCGTTATCCCAAGTGGGAAAAACTGGATTTGACTTAGCCAATGTAATTACTGGAGGAACTATTGACGAACTAGGTAACTTACCAAAAGGTGTTGATGAAGTTGAAGATCCAACACAAAATCGAAATGCAACAGGTTTCACTAAAGCTAGAGATAGATTTCTTCGTGGATTTATTCCAAACTATGGAATGTACGGTGGTGGGAGCTGGGGATCATCAGAATGGGGTAATAATCCGAATCTCATTCTTAACCGATTGGATTATGCATCCTTAAACCACGATATAAATATGAATGAATGGAAATGGATTGAAAATGTTTGGTCTACCAATCCATCTCCCCATCAATGGGTAGGTCCAATAGGAGCGGCGTATAGTTTACTTGGTACTGCATTTTTCCTCCCCATTGCAGGTGTAGATGGAGAAATCCCTTTTTTCAACAAAAATCAAGATAAAGAAAAATCAGAAACTGCACCAGAAAGGGTGAAGTAAAATGGAGACAGTTCTAGTAGTCCTTACGCTGCTATATACATCATATTTTTTAGAGAAAAAGCACCATAAAGAAAGTATTGGTGCAACAATTGAATACAATATTCTATCCAATCAGGTAATAAAAGAAGATGATGTTTATGTTTTTTTTCTTCATAAAATTGATGTTTTGAAATTGGATGAACATAACAAGAGTAGAAACAAACTTTGGTTTACCATCCGCAATGGATTTTGGTATCCACCAGGTAGAGTCGTATTCGATAATGATAGTGGCATATTATATCTTTATACTGAAGGCTTTGAGGGACTGTACTCAGAGTTTTACTACGATTCCATTCAGATTGCGAATTATCTTGATCGTAATGGAATTTCATATTGTATTTCCCGCAGGGGAATATGGACGGATGAAATGTTGCAATCAGAAGAGATGAAGAGCCTGGATTCGAAGAAGTGTAAGAATGCTAAGTCTTGAGGCTCTTAAAAACTAATTTCTTGTTGAGTCTCGTATAAACTAATATCTTGTGCGTTTTGTTCGTTATATTGGATGAAAGCTGTTGAGTCTAGTGAAAGCTAATTTCTTGTACGTTTTGTTCGTTATGTTGGAGAAGGACTGACTTGAAATGACATAATTTTCCTCTTAAAACTGAAAAATAACGAAAATACTATGAAATAGATCGAAGAAAACAGGTTTATTGAGAAATATGATCAAAGATGTACTTAGCTAGATTAGAGTTAACGATAAAAAGTCAGCCTAAACGATATCGATCCTATGCTGTTTTTTCGTAGGAATAGATGTGATAGAGTCCATTTAGAACTGGGATTGCAACTAGCTTTGAGTCGGGAGGCTTACTCTCGGCATAAAATAGCACAAGATTTCTTTTAAAACTAATAAAAACTACTATGTTGTTGCAAATTCAACTCTACTCATCATGGTTGAACACAAATGCCAGAAAAAGGATCTCCTAAAAACGAAAAGATGAAACTACTTCCCCTTACAAGCGATCTTGTATTCAAGCTTCTCTTCAACGAAGACCCGAAACTTTTGGTGTCTCTTCTGAATGCAGTTCTTTTTCCTAATGATGAGAACAAGGTGGAAACTGTTCAGATACTAAATCCAGAAATTCTTCCTGAGATGATTAAGAATAAGAAATCAGTCCTTGATATCAAAGCAGAAGATTCCCAGAATAGACAATTCCATGTAGAGGTTCAAGTTGGATACCAATCACTCTTCATAAAAAGATCAATCTTCTACCTTGCCTCATTGATCCGAAAA
>JAFIGA010000259.1 GCA_020831715.1 Leptospira sp.
CCCTGCCTCCCCCAGCACCAGCTCGCGCTCCCTGGTGCTGGATAAAGCAGGTTGAGTTTCGACTTGTCCAGCATAACTTTCCGAAGGAAATTGTGCTGGGGGAAGGTAGGCATCGATCTTATTTATCATTAATTGCATAAAAAACTAAATTGTCGAGAAAAAGTTCCTGATTTTCGGTTGCAAATTCCGAATTGTTGATATCGAAAAAAATGAAAAAGGAATGGACGAGAAATGGAATGGAAAGTATTACAAGAACAAAGAGGTTAAGCCTGTGTTTGTTGACGAAGAAAATGAAATTGTAGTAATCACAGTTTATACATATTATTCATGAGGAAGGTAGTAGATATGGAAATATTATATGACAAAGAAGTGGATTCACTTCATATCCAATTTAAAAAGACTACAGTCACGACCAAACAATTGAGTGATGATTTGGCTGTTGATTATGATTCGTCAGGAAAAATTGCAGGGATTGAAATACTTGATGCTTCTGAGAATTTTGATTTGAATAATGTTCTCTCTTTTAAGGAAGCATTAGAGTCAAAAAAATTGCCTTCTTCCGTAAAAGAAAAACCATCTAAGAAAAGAGCAGCAAAGGCAGGATAATGAAAAAATAAACCTCCCGTACCCCTTCGCTCCTCGTGTTCGCATTGCTTCGTGAGTCTCGTAAAAACTAATACATTGTACGTATTGTTAGCTATATTGGATGAAGGATGTGTTAACGGGACATGAATTTTCTCTTAAAACTGAAAGATCACGAAAAATCATTGTCATTCCCTGGGAAATTCTTCTAAAAAGTTAACTGAATCCGGGACATTTTAATGCATTGACAGATACATCGCTTTCCATTTTTCTATAAGTATGAAGCTGATTCGCACAATTGTCATACTTTCCCTGATTGGATTTTTGTTTATTTTTTTTAACTTTTTGGATTTGATCACAGACTATCTTTGGTTTGCATCTCTTGAATTAGAATCTGTATTTTTGTTACGAATTAAATACCAGATAGGACTTTTTGTATCAGTATTTCTATTGTTTACAATGATTCTCTACGGGAATTTTGCAATTACTCTTGGCTTAACCAAATCCTATCCCATGCCATTCATTCGGTATCAGGATATGAATCAGCAACCTAAAATTCTTCATCTTTCGATGAAACTACTAAAATGGATTACATTTGCTGCGAGTGCTTTCATTGCCTATATTGCCGGATCTTTTGCCAAGGATAACTGGGAGACCATATTAAAATTCACTCATCAAAATGAATTTGGCATTGTTGATCCTGTATTTGCGAAAGACATTGGTTTCTATTTTTTCACGCTTCCTTTTTGGAATTCTATTTTGGGTTGGCTGCAGATTCTGGTTTTTTTATGTTTGGCGACTTCCATTTTATTCTTTTTGATTCGTATGGGTATGGGAACTGTGAATGCTCAGTTAAAAAATGTATTCACCGGACCCATTAAAGTTCAGATTTCGATTCTCCTTGCACTTTTTAGCTTTTTGATTTCTTTTGAATTCTTTCTGGATCGCTATGAATTATTATGGTCTGCATCCGGTGTGGTTTATGGTGCAGGTTTTACTGATTTGCATTCCAGGATATACTCTTATTGGTTTATGGCTATCTTCACTATTGTATTAGGTGGACTACTCATCTATTCCATGTTTCTTCGCGGAGCAAAATTACTTGCTTTGGTAGTTGCCATGTTTTTGGTTGCATCCATTCTATCACAGGGTGTTATCCCCGGTATTATGCAAAAATTTATTGTAGAACCCAATGAGTTTACCAAAGAAAAGCCCTATATAGAAAACAATATCGAGTTTACAAGACTTGCTTATGGATTGGATAAGATGGAAGTTCGAGAATTTTCCGGAACGGCGAATTTGGATAGTGCTAAAATCAATGCGAACCAAACAACTATAAGAAATATAAGATTGTGGGATTGGGAGCCATTGCTCTCTACCTATAGACAGTTACAAGAAATTCGGCTTTACTATCGATTCAATGACGTGGATGTAGATCGTTATGTAGTGGATGGCAATTACAGGCAGATGATGCTTTCTGTTCGAGAGTTTGAATACAATCAAGTTCCGGAACGAGCACAGACCTGGGTCAACCAAAGACTTAGATATACACATGGTTATGGGATTGTTGCATCCCCAGTGAACCAGGTTACGGAAGAGGGTTTGCCTAAATTGTTTTTGAAAGACATACCTCCCAATCAATTAAAAGGAATGGAGATAGATAGACCGGGGATCTACTACGGTGAGTTGACCAGAGACTATGTATTTACCAATACGAAAAGTCCGGAATTCGACTATCCTCTGGGTGATACAAACCAGGATACCTACTATGATGGGACAGGTGGAGTGAAGATGGATTCTTTCTGGAAAAGATTGGTCTATGCTCTTGCATTTAAAAATTTTCGAATCCAGATTTCCAATTATTTTACAAATGAGTCTCGAGTTCACTATATAAGAACCATACAAGAGCGAGTAAGAAAAATAGCACCATTCCTAAGCTATGATAGAGATCCCTATCCTGTGATAGCCGATGGCAAGATATTTTGGATATTGGATGCTTATGTATTGGACTCTAACTTTCCTTATTCGGAATCATTTGACAGATTAGGAAATAATTACATTCGCAATCCTGTGAAGGTGATCATTGATGCTTACAATGGTGATGTGAGATTTGTTGTAATTGACAAGACAGAACCATTGATTCAAACCTATGCGAAGATATTTCCGGAACTTTTCACAAACGAAGAAGAAATTCCCAAGTCAATACGAAGCCATTTTCGCTATCCTGCTGATCTGTTCAAAGTCCAAGCGCAGATGTATCTTGCCTATCATATGACAGATCCGACAGTTTTTTATAACCGAGAAGATATGTGGCGATTCCCAACTGAGAAAGTACGGGATATGGAGAAGCCGGTGGATCCTTACTATATGATCATGAAATTGCCGGGTGAGACTAAAGAAGAATTTATGTTAATCATGCCGTTTACTCCGGTAAACAAAAGTAATATGGTGGGTTGGCTTGCAATAGGTTGTGATGGAGAGAATTATGGCAGGAGTATAGTCTACAAATTTCCTAAACAAGAACTGATCTTTGGACCCATGCAGATTGAATCCAGGATAGATCAGAATCCAATTATTTCGGAGCAGATTACCCTGTGGAGTCAACAAGGTTCCAAGGTATTTCGAGGAAATCTTTTGGTGATCCCTATTGAAGATTCCATACTCTACGTAGAGCCGCTTTATCTCAGAGCTAAAACCGGACAGATGCCTGAATTGAAACGTGTCATTGTTGCTTATAAGAATGAAATTGTAATGGAACCTACATTGGATGCAGCTCTAAGATCTCTGTTTCGAGGGACGAGATCTTCTGAGAAGGATAGTGATGCTCCTCCAACAACGAAACCAAGTCTTCTCACAGGATATGCCAAGCTACAGAAGCTGAGCAATCTTGCCAATGAGCTGATGCTAAAATCGGAGACAGCTATTCGAGCGGGGAACTGGAAGGACTATGGGGATTATCAAAATGAATTGAAGCAGGTTATCCAAGAGTTGAATCGAGGAATCCAATCAGAGTTGAAGAAGAATTGATCTACGAATGAATATTTGAATAGCAATCTTAAAATATCTGGTTTCTAAACAGAAGTTTGGAAACAAGTTTCTAAGTCCACTTAAGGATCATTGATTCCATAATGGATCGGTCTATGGGTTTTGTTATATAGTCATTCATTCCTGCATCGAGACAATTGATACGATCTGTCTCTGATACATGTGCCGTCATCGCTATGATTACTGTATTTTTTTTATTTTGTTCTTTTTCGATATCTCGAATTCTTCTTGTGGCTGTTAATCCATCCATGATAGGCATCTGGAGATCCATGAAGATCAGGTCAAAATTTTCTTCTTCAAGTATATTTAAAGCTTCTTCGCCATTTTCGGCAAGTTTTGCATCATGACCAATTTTTCTTAAAATTGTTCTTGCAACTTTTTGATTTACCGAATTGTCTTCGACAATTAATATATTGGTTGATTCGTTACTATCTTGGTTGTAGTTCTGTATTTTGGACATTTTGAATTCATTGATATCTATTTCATAGTTACTTGCTGAAAGGAATTTGCACGTAAACCAAAATTCAGATCCTCCTTTGGGATTGGGTTTGTATCCAATCCTTCCATCCATTAGCTTTACCAAGCGATCACAAATAGATAAACCGAGACCTGTTCCTTCATACTTTCGTGTTAGTGTGCTATCGATTTGACTGAATGGTTTGAAGAGGTGATTTACCTTCTCGGGATCAACTCCAATTCCTGTATCAATTACTCTAACAATCAATTCAATATTCCCGGCTTTATCAATCTGGAATATATCTACTTTTAGATCTATAGATCCCTTATCGGTAAATTTTATGGCATTCCCCAATAAGTTAAGAACAATTTGAACCAACCTTCCTTGGTCACCATACATAGAATTTGGTATATCATTTGAAATATATAGATTTAGATTGATGCATTTTTTCTTGGATCTTTCTTTAAAAATATTTATGGTCGATTGAAATATATCATTAACTATGAATTTTTGTGGCTCGAGTCTCAATCGACCTGCTTCCATTTTTGAGAAATCCAATATATCATTGATCACTCTTAAAAGAATCTGTCCGGATGATTGAACTATTGAAACATAACTTTCTTGCTCTTCATTTAGATCCGTATGCTTTAATAGATCTGTCATCCCCAGAACTCCATTTAAAGGCGTTCTAAGCTCGTGACTCATATTGGCAAGAAATTCAGTTTTAGCCTGAATAGCCTCTTGGGCATCACGTAATGCTTGTTTTAGTAATTGATTGCTTTTTTCCAGATCTTTTCTGTATTGATTTAAAATATCATGAGATTTTTTCTTTTCAGTAAAATCCAAGAAGGAAATGAGAAGTTTATTGTCAAATGGTGAAGCAGTGATTTGAAACCATGTTTCTATCCCTTCGTGATTATAAAAGTGTTCGATGTTTAAATCTATTTTTTCTTCCAAAACCCGAACATACTTTTCGAATAAACCGTCAGCTTTGTTGCCCGGCATTAAATCGAGGAGTTGATTCCCTAAAAAGAATGCTTTTGGTTTTCCTACTAATTCTTCAGCTTTTTTATTGACTAATTCAAAAATAAAATCAACAATATTGCCGGATTCGTCTCTAATCGGTGATAGAACCATGAGGGCACTGAGCCCTGCATCAATAACTTGGTGATATAATGTTTCTTTATTGCTCATCTAAAAGTGAGACGAGCAAAATTGTGCTCGCCGTATATTATTTCTTACTTTTTTTCTTTGCAGATTTTCCTTTGGCAAGAGATTTTTTTGAAGAGGCACCTTTTTTCGCCAATGTTTTCTTGTTTAATGAACCGGGAGGGCGTCCCAAAGTTTTCTTGGGTTTATTGGCATCATCGATTCGTTTCTTGCGAGTGGCTTCAAATCTTTGAATGCAATCATCAAAAATTTTGATTTTTTTGGCAGTGTTGAAAGCTACTTGGTTCCCCGAAGCTCTACCTTTATCGGATTGTGCATTTCTGATCTGAGTTCTGTGTAAAGTAGTGTATTTATCTTTGTATTTTCTAGCTACTTTAATTTTAGATTCAATTTGCTTGATAGATAAAGCTTTAATTCCTGCAGGAGTACTCTCGTCAAATAAATTCAATTCCTGTGATGTGCATAGTGCCTGAGCAACTTTTCTTGATAGTGACATAATTCATCCTTCTATAAATATAAATAATAGGTTAAAAAAATTCCTTTATTTTTTCAATAAAAAAAAAATAATAAACTTCAGGAGATATTTTGCATGAAGAAAACCGGAAAGGTATTGGGAAGTATATTGGTTATTATTGGTATATTTTTTGCCACTACATATTATATTGACTACCCATCCTATAGCTATGAAAAGACAGCACTTCCTGATAATTTTAAAGATTTTTATAATGAAAAATTAGAAATTAGTAAATCAAAAGGTGCAAGAGTTGATAATGAAGAACGATTGGTTCGTTATTCACCCGGCAAGACTCCTATTGCAATATTGTATATCCATGGCTTCGGTGCATCTCGCGCTGAAGGCGAATATGTTACGGATAGAGTGGCAAAAGAATTTAAAGCGAATACTTATTATGTAAGACTCCCCGGTCACGGAACTAATATGAAAGACCATAGAGATACAGGTTTTGCCGAATATCTAAAAACAGCTGAAGATAGCTTTCTTATGATGGAGCATTTAGGTGAAAAAGTAGTTGTCATGGGTACAAGCATGGGTGGTTTACTTACAACTTATCTAGCTTCCAAGTATCCCGAAAAGATCGCCGGTATTATTCTTGCTTCGCCTTATTATGAATACAAAGATAAATCGGGCAATTTATACAACTTTATCTGGGGCAAATCTTTTGTTAATACCGTAGTCGGAGATATTCGCGGTAATGTGAAAGATCCCGATGATCCTTCCTTTCAATATTGGTATAGGGATCAGTATTATGCCGCGCTACAGAATTTAAATGATTTAAAACGCGTCATTGGTACTAACGAGATTTTTGAAAAAGTTACTGTTCCTGTGCTCATGTTTTATTATTATAAATCGGAAGAAGAGCAAGATGCTTCTGCTGATGTTGCCAAAATGTTGGAAGTATTTGAACAATTCGGTAAGTCCTCCAAGCCCAATCCTTTGAATAAAAAAGTTCAAGTTGAAGATGGAGCCCATGTCTTGATGAGTGAGTTTGTTCATTCCGATAAAGAACTCATTATCAAGGAATCTATTGATTTTATAAATAAAATTGCCAAGTAAGATTCCTTCACCCTGTATAAAAGTATGCTTCATAGATCCGGTAACTAGGCTCTGTGAAGGATGCTTTCGGTCACTCGAAGAAATTGGTGCATGGTCCGCCTATGACGAGGCGGTTCGTGATAAGATTATGGATGAGCTACCTTCTCGAGAGATACTAATCAACCGAGACTAGAAAGTTTCTATTTCGATATGAATACACCTAAGTTATTACCAAGTTGTATTTACATTTAGAACGATTTTGATTCTTCGAACAACATCGGCTGGATCGATCATTTCCATGCAGGCAAAATCCCCGCGAAAGCATTTTTTGTTCCCGTAGATGGAGCAGGGCCTACAAGGAAGATCAACTTGCAGGACACCGGTATCTTCTTGGGCAAATGGTCCAAAACCCGATATTGGATGTGTTGTTCCATACAAGCCTATTACAGGTTTCTTCATGAGTGCCGCTATATGAATATTGGAAGAATCCATTCCAATCATTACATCAATTCTTTCGATGATTCCCAATTCACCCCGAATCCCAAGCTTACCACCATGAACGATAAAAACCCTTTCATCAGCCCTTTTCAACTTATCCATGATAGGTGCTTCTTCCCTGGAGCCAAACAAGAAAATCTTTGCTTCTGGATATTCATCCAAGATCATGGGAATTAATTTTTCCGATTTATGAATGGGCCATTCTTTCAATTTCTTTCCCGCAAAAGGAGCAAATCCAATATAGAGTCCTTTCTTTTTATCCAGTCCGATGGACTTAAAATAATCTTTGGCGAAAATTTTAGCATCTCCATCCACATTGATCCAAGGGCCTTTGCGTAGAGGTGCATCAAACCCTGCCTTTCTGAAAACATTCAAATATCGTTCAACAGTGTGAGGTATGGGAATGAGTTTTTTGTTGTATCTACGAACTTGTTTCCTTTTTTCCCTTCTGCCTTTGATGATTTTGAAAATTTTGACACCTTGCAGTCGAAAGAACAAGCTAATCATTCTCGATCTAAGACTTCCGTGGAGATCAATCACCGAATGATAGGGACCAAGTATATTCAATTCTTTAAAGAGTCGGTAAAGCCCAATGATTCCTTTGTATTTTTTAAGATTGATTCCTATTACATTTAAATTGGGTATATTGTAAAAGAATGGGGCAAAATTCCCTCTCGTAACGAGCGTAATCTGAACCATAGGATGTTCTGCGGCTATTGCCACAAGTGCCGGGGTCATGAGTGCTACATCCCCCATGGCGGAAAATCTTAGGACTAATAAGTTCACTTATTACCTTGTTTGTAAAGAGCTGGATTTAGGTTTTGATCATTGTACATTTTCATCTGTCTGTACACTTTGAACTTTTTTGCACCTTTCAAATAGTCATCTATCAATTCATCCAAACAACGAGAAAGGTCTTGTCTCTGTTCCAAGAGAACAGAAAGTTTGGTTTGGCATTTATCAATATGTTCTCTGTCTACATCTGTTCGATCCACTTGTTCTTGCATATGATAGATCTTTAGCTCCAAAATACTCATCCTATCTACCAACCATGCAGGGGATTCAGAATTCAATCGTGCATTTTGTGCGGGTGTCACATCTTTTAATAGTCCGCCTATAAAATCATCAATCTTTTCAACAGTGTCCGTTCTATCTTGATTGAGTTTATCAATTCTTCTCTTGAGAGTCATGATATCATCCAGAGGAATATCCGGTCTTCGGATCTCATCTTCAATATGCCATTGGATTGTATCTACATGATTCTTTTGATACAATGTGTTCTCCAAAGTATTTTCCGGAAATGGATTGGTATGTGGTTGTTCTTCCTTATGCCAGTCTCTAATAGAATCTTGGAAGATGCCGATTACTTTTTTTGAGTTGAGTTGTTCTGCCTGAATCATTATAGATAAAATTTACGATTTACCGGATTAAGCAATACAAAAACTCTTTCAAAAATGCAGAAATCCGGCTTCTTTTAAGGATAATCTTTCACCATTTTCCGTGAATACGCATACTTCTTTGCTTCTCGATTCCACTGTTCCAATTTTGGTTAAAGAAAAATTTCCTATAATCTTTGGAAGTTCCCCTTTTGCCAAAAAGACCAATTCCAATTCTTCACCGGATCCTAGGATCTCTTCGGGAGTTAAGAATTTTCGTAACTCTTTCCATTTTGGTAGAGAATCAGCTTGGATATGAAAAGATTTGCCACAGGCATCAGCCAATCTTTCCATATCTTGGATGAGCCCATCGGTAATGTCCATGCAGGAATGAATGCCGAGTGGTGTTAATAATTCCATAATTCCGAATTTTGACCTGGGTCGCAAATGTTTGGAAATTGCTGTTTCTGCTAAATCATGAGGGAGTGATTGTGGAAAATTTTTCCCTTGGAGTATGGAAAGACCGAGCGTGGATAAACCAACAGTTCCTGTGATGTAGATGGAATCTGAAATCTGTCCCTGGGAACGGCTCCAGGGGCAGGGCAAATTCGGGTGGAGGTCCCCCAAAATCGTGATGGAAAGAACCGTTGTCTGCGAACGAAATGTATCCCCACCCGCAAGGCGAAGATTGTAATTTGCCAATCCTGCTTTGAGTTCATGGCTAAATTTTTCGATCCAAGATTTCTCGCTTGTGCGAGAGTTTAATCCTAAATTCAGATAGATGGAATGGGGGATTCCCCCGCTCGAGAGTATGTCAGATACATTGACTTCCAGTAATTTGATAGCGATGTCCTCAGGCGAGGACCAGTCTAATGAGAAATGGGTGCCCTCGGCAAGGGAGTCCGTTGAGATCAATTGACGGTGTTTTTCGTCATAATCGCAGTCATCAACAGGGATTTGTCCGCTTTTATAGAATAGTTGTATGATTTCTTCTTCTTTCACTGAATTCCTAGTTTTTTGGTTGACTCTAGGGAATAAACGAAAATCCTGTCCTGAGAAAGGAAAAATAGGATGTCCATCATATCTAAAGAACATAAAACGCCTTCCCTAAGAAAGGAAGATATCAAAAAAGAGTGGTTTCTCATCGACGCGAAGGGAAAAACACTCGGAAGACTCGCTACTGAAGTGGCAAGACGACTCAGAGGCAAGCATAAGCCTACTTTTACTCCCAACCAAGATTGTGGAGATGGAATCATTGTTATCAATGCAGCCGAAGTAAATGTAACAGGCAATAAACGTCAAGATAAAATATACTACCATCACTCAAGATATCCGGGTGGTATGAAAGAAACAACTTTCGATGTTATGATTCAGAAGAATCCTACAAAAGTAATCATGGAAGCTGTAACGGGAATGCTTCCAAAGAATAGATTAGGTTCAGCTATGCTAACACACTGCAGAGTATTTGCGGGTGAGAAGCACAATTTAGAATCACAAAAGCCTACAAAGCTAGAGATATAAGGAATTATTAGAATGACAAAAGATAAAGCAATTTGGACTGTTGGAAGAAGAAAGACATCTGTAGCAAGAGCTAGACTATTCTCCGGAACCGGTAAGGTTACAGTGAATGGAAAAGACATCAATGATTATATTGTTGGTGGAGTTGGTAAAGTATCCATTGCTCTTAAGCCTCTCGATGCTATCGGTGGAAGAGATAAATATGATATTTCCATCAATGTAAAAGGTGGCGGAACTACAGGTCAGATCGGTGCAATTTCGCATGCGATTGCCAGAGCATTGAGTAAATTCGATGTTAGTTTCCGTGGAACATTGAAAAAAGACGGACTTCTTACTCGTGATAACAGAATGGTGGAACGTAAGAAATACGGTAAGCACAAAGCGAGAAGAGGAACTCAGTTCTCTAAACGTTAATTCTATTTTTACACCTATTTCCTTTCGGCGGCATCCAAATTCGGGTGCCGTTTTTATTTAAAAAAGCATTGATTGAAAATTCTGGCATACGATTTTAAAGTAGAATGGATTCAAAATTAATATTTGCCATAGCCAACAACCAAGAAAAATTTCCGGAATCGGAAATCGTTCATGAACAAGTTTTGGAATCTCATTCTGCCTTGTTGCAATACATTGTATCCATTTCTCCCAACGAAGCATGGTTATATGGAGTCGATACAAATTTCGGCCCTCATGCTTATTTAGGTCTTCCTGACAGAGTTGCGATTCAGAGAAGCCTGGTGAATCATCTATCTGTTACCAAAAACAAACCGGAATATTTTCTGAATCATCACGAGGCTAGGGCTGTGCTTACTGCAAGGATTCGAGTCTTGGGTTTAGGCAGGTCGGGAGTTCGAATGGATTTGATCGAAAGGCTCATCCAACTATTGGATGAAGATGATATACCCAATATTCCTATTCACGGATCACTTGGAGCAAGTGGTGATCTGATTCCTCTTTCGGCAATAGCCAAACATCTTCA
>JAFIGA010000263.1 GCA_020831715.1 Leptospira sp.
GTGTCCATTGCCACAATCAAAGCCACGGCATTTCTTTCTTCAGCTTGGTCCAATGCGTTGGACAAAAGATCCAAACTGGAGGGAGTAATCGCACCTTCCAGCTGGACTTTTAGCACAATTCGCTTGGAATTTTCCTCGGAATTGACCCCCGGAATAGAATCCGAGACTTTGTCGGGAATGGGAGATTGCCCACTGAGTGTGTGAAATGCTTGGAAAATAAATAAAATTAAGGAAATGCCGATGAAGGCTGAATAAAGTTTTTTCATGATTCTTAACCCTTAGACATTCTTTTTAAGGCAAAATGGGAATATAATCAACTCATAAAATTGATAAATATCATGCCAAATTTTTCATTAAGGTTGATCATTAAAAGGATCATATTTATAAAGAAAAATATGATTGCTTTTTGGTTTTCCTAGTAAAATATTTGGATATGAAGAAGTTTCAGAGAATTGTAACTGATCCCAATGTAATGGGAGGAAAACCTTGCATTCGAGGCATGAGAATAACTGTCGGTAATATTTTAAATTTACTTGCTTCATCTCTTTCCAAGGAGGAAATTTTAAAAGAATACCCCTACCTAGAATTGGAAGATATAGATGATTCCTTGAAATATGCCGCATGGAGAATTTCAGAATATGAAGTTGATATATCAGCGGCATGAAATTTCTCCTTGATATGAATTTATCTCCTAGTTGGCAGGAGTTTTTAAAAAATATAAACATTCATTCAATCCATTGGGCAAGTGTTGGTAGTATGACTGCCACAGATAGAGAAATCTTTGATTATGCTCTACAAAACAATTATATAATAATCACTCAGGATTTAGATTTTAGTACTATTCTAGCCTTAACTAATTCAGAAAAGCCCAGTGTTATTCTAATAAGAGCTAAAAATTCATTGCCAAAAGAAATAGGAAAAAGTGTATCTGAGTTAATAAGATCTTATTCTGATGAACTTGAAAAAGGTTCTTTGATAGTTTTTGATGGAATTCGTCACAAGGTCAGAATATTACCCCTCTAAACAAGAAATTTTGAAATACTCGCATTCTATATTTCTTCCTTCCTCCAACCACCTAGCCACAAAAATAAAGCGATCTGTTTAAAAAATGAGCATATTGCTATTCAATCGAAATAAATTATTTCATCTTTTTCCTTGTAATATCCTAAATAGTAAGCAATTTTGTTCTTTTTTGAAAAAAAATCACCAATCAAAAGCCCTCTCACTCGGTTTTGGGCAATTTTTATACGTTTCCGGCATACCCCAAATAATAATTGGCACAGAAGTTGCAATACACTATATAACAACTTTTAACAAGGAACGATGTATGATGAAAAAAATACTTTCAATCGCAACTGTAGCTCTGTTTCTTTCTGCTCCTGTTTTCGCACAGGACGCTAAGGAAGAAGATCCAGGTTACTATGGTAGCATAACAATCAACTCCGACTCATTCTTCGGTTTGACTCCAATCGCAGCTATTGGTGTTCCCATTGCTGATGGAATTGACATCACAGGATACGCAATATTCTGGTCTGGTATCGGAAACAATGCAGCTTTTGGTCACTGGACTGAGTTTGGTGGTGGTGTAAACTTTTCCCTAATGGACGGAGCTTTGAACATCAATCCACAACTTGGTGTATTGAACGGTAACCTTCTTTCTAGAGGTGGTGGAGCAGCTCCTATCTTCGCAGAAGGTATTGTTCCTAACATTACTGTTCTATTCGAACAAAACGGCTTCGAATTAGAATTCTACTATGGATACTACATGGGAACCAAAGGGGATCCAGGTGCTATTACTTCAAATGCGGGAAGCACAACTTTCAGTCAAGTTGATCCGGACATAGCACTTTTGGCAGCACTACCAGCAGGATCTGAAGCACTAGGTGCACTCCAATTGGCTGCTAATAAGTTTCCTAATAAAAATGCTGTGAATAACTTTACTCACGTATGGTTGTTTAAAGGATACCAAATCACTGATTGGTTGAGTGTAGGTCTTCATTATGAGGAATTGCAATCAAGAGCTTCAGGTGGTATTGGTGATGCTCCGAATGTTCTTTATACTTGGAGAGGTTTATATGCAACTTTGAAAGCTGGAAAAGGTTCACTTAGAGTGGCTGCCGGTAACTCTTCTGCGCAAGTAGATGGTCCAGACGCATTAGATATTCTCACAATTGCTGCTGGTGGACGTACTGCGGCAATCGACTATCTAAATGATCCTGCTCCTGGAAGTGCAATGAACGGAACTTACTACCGAGTAACTTATACTCAAGAGTTCTAAGACGCGTTTTAAAATCTCGTGTGAGAGAAAAGACCCTGCTGGTAACGGCGGGGTTTTTTTATGTCTTGGTGGTGTTGGAGGAAAAGAAATTTCAGGAGTTTTGCTTTGCAATGTAATGCTGGGCAGGCGGAAGGAAGGGAAAGAATGGCGGTGCCATTCTACACGGAAAAAATAAGAGAAGACTTCAGGTGATGAAGAGGATTTAAGGGATGTGGGTGGAAACGGATTGTAGAGACAGAGTAGGTGGTGTTGTAGGAAAGTTCGTTCTTTCTTAGTTCTTTGA
>JAFIGA010000275.1 GCA_020831715.1 Leptospira sp.
ACCTATTTTCTTAAATGGTATATTCGATTTTATCGAAGAGTATAGCAACTGTGTAGTGATTTTAGTTAGAAATCTGTGTAATTAAATAGTTATACAACTCATCACGGTCAGCCTTCCACTTATCCAAAGTTGCATTCAGTCCACGATCTTGTGCAATCTTCACAGCACGATCCAAAGCAACCCAACACATCAACTTAGAGTGAATAAAATGCCTAGGCTCATCCCGAATCTCCCAGATACCCTGGTCAGGCTCACGCCAATTCTTACATACCAAATCCGCCAAACCGGAGAGAAATTTCCAATTCGTATCGGTAATACTACCACCAAGCAAAGAATAAATAAATGTTGCTTCTAAAATCTGCCCATACACATCCAATTGCTTCTGCTTCACGGCTCCATTCCCAATTCTCACCGGACCGGAATTTCGATGCCCACTCAGATGCTTTAGTTCTATCTCAGGTAACTCCCTTCTTCCTTCAATGGAATACATAATCTGAAGATCTTGCGGTCTCCCGGCAGAAGTCCTACGCAACCACTGACGAAATCCATCCGTTTCTTCCTTCAAACCCAAAACCATAAAAGAAATCAATGTTAGACTCGTATCCCGTATCCAAGTGTACCGATAGTCCCAGTTTCGAACCCCACCTATCTCCTCAGGCAGAGAAGTCGTAGGAGCGGCAACAATCGCACCCGTCGGGGCAAAAGTTAAAGCCTTCAATGTCAATGCAGAACGAAAAACCTCTTTTTTATGCAAGCCATCATACTTAACGCCTGCTATCCATTTATTTCAAAAATCCACAGTAGCTTCAAATCTTCTCTCCAACTCCGCAACATGGGGATGATCCGCAACACTTTTTTCAAGAAACGAATTGGACCAAGAAATTTCCACCCAGTGCACATCCCCCTGTGAAATCTTATGGTCAAAAGAAAATGCCTCTTCTTCCTGAGTTAATTCCAAAGTTGAAGTAATCCACAGAGCATCGGCACCACCGACTATCTCACCCGTTTTAGAAGATGTTAGACGATATCGAGGAACAAACGATGCGTATTCAAATCTCGAAGCAAGATCCATCGCAACTTCGACTTGACCTTCCACAACTTCCAGCTTCCGCAGAATACTGTGATGGGCGAGGGTCTTCCCGGACACCTCATCCCTCCAGAGAGTCATACAATCTGTAAGTTTCAATTTACCGGTTGCTGTTGTAAAAATAGTTTCCAGAACATTTGTCCCTTCTCTATAACTTCTCTGAATCGATTCAATCTGTCCATCCCGAGGAGAAATCCGAAAGTATCCTCCCTTCTTCTCATCCAACACCTTGGCGAAAACAGAAGGCGAGTCAAAATGCGGAAAGCAACACCAATCAATAGAACCGTCTTTTCCAACCAAAGAAAGGGAATGGCAATCACCAATAATAGCATAATCTGAAATTTGATTCATAATCTAAATACTTTATTCAGAGTGTAAATATTGACAAGGAAAATAAATTGCAAGATTTTGGACGTTCCCCAGTTACACTAGAAGGATTCCCTCTCTCGATGCTCCCCTTGATCTCTTCCTTGTGACATGAAGTCATCTGAAAACGAATTTATACTATCTAAGAAATCTTCTCAAGAATTTTGCCCTGTCTAATAAGAAAGGAAAAATTTTCCATTCAAGACTACTTCTACTAAATACTATGAGATCCTTACAAAATATACCCTTATCCGTTCTTGATCTATCACCCATTGTGGAAGGAAGCAATGCGTCGGACGCATTCAAACGTAGCCTTAGCCTAGCTCAAAAAGCCGAGGAACTCGGATACAATCGTTTCTGGGTTGCAGAACATCATAATATGCCGGGAATTGCAAGCTCCGCTACCTCCGTATTGATAGGATACCTAGCAGCAGGGACAAAGAAAATTCGAGTTGGATCGGGGGGAATCATGCTACCCAACCACCCTCCCCTCGTGATTGCCGAACAGTTTGGAACACTGGAATCCATGTATCCGGGAAGAATCGATCTTGGACTGGGTCGTGCCCCCGGAACGGATGGATTGACTACCAAGGCTCTTAGGAGAGAACAAGCTATAGGTGGAGTCGAATTTCCTGAACTACTGGACGAGTTGATGTTCTTTTTCGCAGAGGCAAGCTCGGATCAAAAAGTTCGAGCTGTACCCGGCAATGGGATACAAATTCCCATTTGGTTATTGGGTTCCAGTCTATACAGTGCTGAGCTTGCCGGAAGATTGGGTTTACCCTTTAGTTTTGCCGCACATTTTGCACCGGAGCAGATGATGCAAGCAATAGACCTCTATCGAAGCGTCTTCCGTCCGTCCAAAGATTTGGATAAGCCCTATCTCATGCTGGGGATCAACGTGGTAACCGCCGATAGCACAGAAGAAGCAGAAACAATCGCAACAAGTCAATTTCTAAGTTTCCTAAATCTCATTCGAGGCAATCCACAGCCATTAGCCAAACCTATATCATACGATGAGCTCACCAAAATATGGTCGCCTATGGAAGAGAACATCATCCAGTCTAAACTACAAACAACTTTCATCGGCACCAAGGAAAAAGTACAAGAAGACTTAGAAACATTTATCCAAAAAACGGATGCCAACGAATTGATCATCCATTCCATGATTTATGATCATGAGGCACAACTGCGTTCCTATGAAATAGTTCAGTCCATGAAAACGCGGGAAGAATCATATTTAGAGGCATCGGATTTTATAGTTCTGTCAAAATGATAGAACTCAGATTATCTAGATTCTAAATTTTTTTCACCTTTAAAAAAACAAACTTCAATGAAAGAGTTGCCAAAGTAGACAATCAAATTATATTATTATCAGAGGAGACTAAAATGACCAATCAGACAGTTGATTTTTTCGCTAGGGTAGATGAGGATGGATTCATAAAAGTCCCTATTGAGAAGCAAAATCTTGTTATTGGCAAGAATTATCACATTATACTTGAAGAAGAATCTCCAAAAGGAAAGGTAAAAGATATAGTTGCGATTTTGAATGAATATAAAGACGTAAAACCTTTTTCAGATATGGATGATCCAGTCGCTTGGCAAATAAAAAATCGGAAAGAATGGGATAGAAATGTATTTGATTGATTCCAATATCATAATTTATGCCTCGAAAGGAATGATTAACTTTTCTGAAATTTTTGATTCAGAAACAATTCTAAGTATTTCTATAGTGTCCTATATTGAAACGCTAGGCTATGATTTTAAAATAGATCGAGAAAAAGAGATGATTGAGCGATTCATCAATAATATGAAAGTAATTTATATCGATAGTTACATAGCAGAAAAAACAATTGAAATTAGGCGAAAACATAAGATTGCACTGCCTGATGCAATCATAGCTGCCACAGCTATCATTCATGATTTGACATTTGTGACAAAAAATATTAGTGATTTTGAAAAAATCACAGATCTCAATTTAGAAAAACTCTCTAAACCATTGTAATGAGCAATCCCTAACGCTTATGGATTCAAAACTTTATTAGACATAAAACATAAATTCTTTATAAATATTCGATTCAAGTATATGAATTTTCAATTTTTTTGAATCCATTAAATATTTTTCGCAAAACATGCGATTTTTGTCCACCTCTCAAAAATATAGTGTAATATTTGATAGGTTTTTTTATTGGAACTTTCAAATTTTCTTTTGACCAGTATTCTGTATCAGTTAGAATTTGGTGATATTAGGTTAGGGGAATGGCTAGCATGAAAAAGAAGGATAGTAAGATGAGTACAAAAAATACAATGATTTCACCAATTGCGATTGACTTGGGAGCAAGAAATACCGGTGTTTATACAGCAACCTACACACCGGGAGAATTTTTGACAGATTCCGATATTCAGAAGGAAGGGTTTTTACTGCAAATGGGGGATATTCAGCTATCTCAGGCAAGTAGGAGGGTAAAAAGACACCAATTGAGGGGAAATAAACGGAAAAAATTGGTAAGAAGGCTACTCTTTCTAATTCTAAAGGAAGAATTTGGAATATCGGAATTTTCTAAGACAACATCGGAGTTCCTACAAGGTTTACTCAAGAGGCGGGGATTTTCCTACTTATCCGAATATATCGATGAAGAAATCTTGAAAACTGCGGATTTGGATTTTTTCTCCGAATTCACAAATGGTCAGATCCACACCAAATCAGCTCTACTAAACCAACTTTTGGAACTCTCCCAGGATCTTTCCTCGGTAGGTAGAATTCTAGAAAGTGATATATTTCAAAAAAATAAAAAAGAGATAAATAAATATCTAAAAGATAAAGATATTGAACCATCTGAAGAACTGATCACACAGATCGAATCTACAAAGGCATATTTACAAACTGTATTGCAATCAGATAAGGATGGGCATAAGCACCGCCGGGACTATATTCAAAATATCACGAAAGACATCGAAGCAAGATGGAAAACTTTGAAGGAATTCAATAGTAGTAAAATAAAACCCAAGGAATTTGCAAACCTATTGGGGCATCTATCCAATCTTCAATTGAAACCACTTAGAAAATACTTCAATGATGTTCAGATGGCTGAGGGCAATGACTACTGGGATCAGGAACGATTCGGGGTTATTCTTCGGAAATGGGTGAAGTCTCTTCGGCCTATGGATGATAAAGACAAAGAAAATATTTCTACTTTATTAAAACTCATTCGAGGGAGTGAGAAGAATATCATCCAGGTATTACAAAATTCTAATCCAGAACTATCAATTCCACCGTATGAAGATATGAACAATAGAAGGATTCCCACTTGCCAGACTCAGTATTTGCAAGTCTCTTCTTTGAATCAGCTTTATCCCAAATGGCTCCAATGGACAGAAAAACTAGTTAAGGATTTAACAGTGGGTAAGGAACTTATAGCTGATGCCGGATTTGAAGGTTTTCAACTGGACTCTGAACTTGTTATAGATCAAAAACCGGGAGAATCAATGGATGATCTAAATAAGAGAAAATCAGCAAGACTTCTCCAAAGAATTCTGGATCTTTCCAAAAAAGTAGATCCTTATTGCATTCGAGCACAATCTGTTGAGACAAAAAAAGGATTAACCAAAAAAGAAAAATCAGAAATAGCCGGAGCAAAAGAAAGATTGGATAAGCTTCTAGGCAAGGACGTGGATTCTTTCTTAGATATGGCAAGAGATTACTATGAGCAAATTAAAACCATTCGTCAAGGTATCGAGTTATCCGAGGATACTTCCCTATTCCATACATGCGATGAAAAAACCAAAAAGAAGGGAAACAACCAATCAGAGAGTATTCGAACAATTCTAGGTTTAACGAAAATGACTGATGATAGCTTGGATAAGTTTATTGATACACTATGGAAAGAAAAAATATACGGAAATTCAACACTTCGTTCCTTTTGTAACTCTTGTGAAGAAACCAGGAAAAAAGATGGAACTGCTTTTATCCTTACAGTTTCAACCGTAAAAAAGAAAAAGAACCTGAACGTAAAAATCACCGATGATCACGAAAAAAAGGTATCTAGTTTATTGGACAACTTACAAACTGCTGTGCGTAAAATCTGCGATGCCTTCCCTGAGATTCGAGAGATAACTGCAAAGAGGATGGAACGTCCCTGGGAGGATCGAGATTACAATCATCTCCCTTTTGCTAATCTATTCAGCCTTGCTCAGATTTTTAATATCCTGGAAGGAGATATTCGTGGGTTCTCAAAAATATGCAACCAATGTATGGTGGAAAACAAATGGAGAGGAACCATTGTCAGAATCGGTTCGAATCTGGATCAAGGAGCCATTGCCAGTCGATTGAGTAGTGATACCATTCGTCAATTCGATGGAGTTCTTCGAAGAATGACGGACCGATTGGCGTTTGAGATTGCCTACAAGAAAAAAGAAGAGCTACATAATACAAAACGAGATTCCAAGGTTATAATACCGATACTAACGGAGATGAATCGATTCGAGTTCAGTCTCGACCTGGGTCATTACAAGCAAGAAGCCAGAATCGCTTCTCCTATGCAGAAAAAAGGGAATGCAAAAAATAGCGAGGCTTTGGATAGGTTAGAATCCTTTGAATTGAGTAAAAATGAAAGAATCAAAGAAGCATCCTTGTATATTTGCGCCATAACAGGGAAGGCTATCGGTATTAGTGGGCAGATTGACCATATCATACCTCGAAGTCATTCCACCAAATCCAATGCAACCATATTCAATACAGAGATGAATCTCATCTATCTATCCACAACTGGAAATGTAAAAAAAGGAGCGAATTTTTATCAATTGGAAGACCTGCATCCGAATTATCTCCAGGCTCAATTTGGAAGCAAAAAGCCAGACGAGGTGAAAACACAAATCACAGAAGGCATCGAAGACATTTTGAAGCAGAAGCGAAGGGTATTTCGTTCCTATAAACCGGAGGAACAAAAAATCCTAAGACATAGCCTGTTCATTCCCGAACTTTTTCCATTGGTTGTTCCACTACTAGGCGATGGAATAATGGCAATGGCAAATGGAACCCAAGCCTATCTCGCCAGAAGCCTTCAGAAGCAATTAAAGAGAGTTCTGGAAAAAGATGGATTCCGAAATTTGGAATTTGCAATCTTCCATTTAAAGACGGAAGAAGTGAAAGATGTAAGGGATATTTTAGAAAAATACAAACCAGATTATGTGAAACCAAGTTCGAAGGAAATTAAAGATACAAAAGAAGTCCAAGCACCGGGGAGCCATATCATAGATGCTACATCTGTCTTGGTTGCGGGAATCTCGAATCCCAAGATTAAAGAAATCCTAAAGACTGATATTTTTGCTGAAAACAAGGAAGACATGTCCAAAGAAGACCAGGCTAAATCCATTGAGGCATGCCTACCAAATCAGATTCGCATCCATAAGATTGATAGCTTACCTAAGTACCGAAAGAAGAATCTGGGGAGTAAGTCCCTCTTCAAAGAAGGTATATTTGGAGAAAGGTTTGTTCCTCTCTATTTTCATAAGGAAAAACTATTTATTGGATTTGACACACAACCTAAAGGAGCGATTGAGATTAAGAAACATCCGGAAAATGTCTTTGAAGCATTGAAACCATTTTTTATGGTTCATAATATCCCTTACGACCAGGCTATAGAGTCTTCCAAGAAATCCATCATTCGGTTTCCCATTGATCGGAAGAAAGCTGTCACTTATCTATTCAATGCAGTCAAAGAGAATTCTTGGGATGATGTAGCAGAAATCCTACAAGGTTTACGATACACAATCTCCAAGAAAGACATTTCTACCAAGATTACTGATACTAACCAAAAATTGATTAAAAGCGAGGATGTATTAAAAGATGCTCAAAGGAATATCACCGTGTATGTATACAAACTTTATCTAACCGTACTAACATTTAGATGACTTTTTATCTATCCCGCATCCCTGTAATTGTATGAGTTTCTGAAAGAATTCTAAAAAACAAAAGTAGTCAAGGTTGGGGAAAAATTAGAT
>JAFIGA010000053.1 GCA_020831715.1 Leptospira sp.
TTGAACGTGCTTCTTCCGGCAACCCTAAGTCACCCTATTTTAGAGGATTTCAAGCGGGATCGGAACCGGAAGTCCAAGCAGTTTTAAAATTAATGGAGACGAAACGTTTTTTCTTTTCAATGAGCATTCATTGCTATGCAAATTCCGTTCTAATTCCGTATTCCATTCCCGATACAAAAAATCCATCGCCTAATACTTTACAAGAATTGGGAGAAAAGTTGATTCAAAATGTCAACTCACAAAGAGAAGAAGAACCATTCCTTGCTAAAAAAAATCTCTACCCGGTAGATGGAACAGACCAAGATACTTTCTATCATGACTACGGAACCTTTGCTTATCTATTGGAATCTTCTCATTTGGTGGAAAATTATCTTTATGTACCGATCATTCTTTCAGACATCAGACCGGCTTGGGAGAATCTTTTAAAGACGAATTCGCAAACCTACAAGTGGAAGATCCAAGTTGTTAATGAGAATAATAAGCCATTGATGGCAAATATTGAATCTTCCGCCTATGAATATTTCCACGAAGAAAGAAGAGTTACCAATCAATACGGAAAATACAATGAAGTAGCACCAAACTCAAAAGTGATTCAAGTAAATATATCAGTCCCGGGTTATAAAACAAAATATTTATCAATTAACCCCGAGAAAAATCCAAAAAGACAAGTTGTCGTTATGGAAAAACTAAATAAGAATAAACAATAAATATATAAATACTCTAACATATATATAAGTTATTCTTTACACTTCCGTAAAACGAAATCTAAATATCTTTACAATGCTTAACGAATTCTTCCAAGACATGAACCCTGGCAAAATACTTATCATTGCCGGGAACGATGACCCAAGGTGCTTCCGGTGAATGTGTCTTGGCAATCATCTCTTCTATAGCTTCTTCATACTGAGGCCACTTTTCACGGTTACGCCAATCTTCTTCTGTTAGTTTCCAGCGTCTGAGAGGATCATCACCTCTTGCAGTAAACCGTTCTTTCTGAGTATCGGGATCGATATGTATAAAAAATTTAATCACTTTGATTCCGGAGTGAATTAAATCTTCTTCGAACCACTGAATTTCTCTATAGGCTCGTTTCCACTCATCCGCTGTGGCAAATCCTTCCACTCGCTCGACCATTACTCTTCCATACCAGGATCTATCAAAGATACCAATAACACCGCGTTCAGGCAGTCGTCGCCAAAATCTCCATAAATAATTTCTTGTTCTTTCCGTAGAATCAGGTGCGGCAATATTATGAACTTCATACAATCTTGGATCCATCATACCTGTAAGCCTTCTTATCGCACCGCCTTTTCCGGCGGCGTCCCAACCTTCGAAAACGATTACTATAGACTTTTGGTTATCCACTACCGAAAAGGTAATCTTTTTGGCCTGTTCTTGGAGGTCTTTTAACTTTTTTTTATAATCCGATTTAGTCAGAGATAAACTCAGATTCGCTGATTTCAAACTGGGTCGCACCATTATTCAATATCTCCATTTACCAATTGTTTCATCATATCCCAAGAATCCACACCGAGCTTTTTTTCCAAAAATGATACCAAAATCTTCATTACTTCCATTTCAGTTTTATTGGAATCCATAGCGGACAAAACATGCCATGGTGCATAGGGCTGATCCGTAAGATTTCTGTAATCTTGAAAATAACGGGTGTAATCATCGTAATCTTTTACTTGTCTTTTGTCTTCTTTGGTTACTTCCCATGTTTTTCCTTCTTTCTCCGCTTTTTTTAATCTTTTGGATAGCTCTTCTTTTGTTATATCCAGAAAGAATTTAATAATAAGAATTCCATCATCAGCAAGTGTTTTCTCTAGATTCAAAATAGACTTTTGTGCTTTTGATACATCTTCTTTTTTGATATCTTTATTCTGAATTCCAAACGAAACTCGATAATACCATGACTTCAACAAAAAGAAAGTAGTTCCCTTAGGGGGAAAATGATACCAGTATTTATATTGAAAGGGATATTTCGAATCCCACATCTCTGTATCCACGGGAGAATATACCTTAAGCTTCTTTGGATCCATGCGATAGGTTGAGGTCTTGAGAATTCTTCCCTTACCGGTTTGTGCCCAACCCTCCAAGATTACATAGCAAGACTTTTCCATTTCGGATGCTTTACTTTGTAATAGGTAGAGTCTCTCTTGAAGATTATCTTTACTGTTTTTTTCTTCTTCGTTCATAATAACCTATATATATACCATTTGTTGTTCATTTTTTTAAAAACCGGGTGAATGAGATCGTTTTCATAATTCTTTGCTGATCTAAACTTGATATCTAACTCACACTCTCCTTCATCAAAATATAAGTCCAAATAAAAACCGTTGGATTTCAATAAAATATCTTTTACCGAATTGGCAGTCATGCTATTTTTTTTCTTTCTCAATTTTTCTGTAGATAGAAAATACACATTGATATAACCTTCCGGATTCTTCAAATCCTTAACGAATTGTTCTTTGGTCCATTCAGACTTAAGATCTACCCATATACCAAGTTTGGGATGGATATAAGGAAGAAGTCTTTCCATATCTTCCTCAATAATTGCATCAACCATGAGTCGGTTCAATTCGATGATTTCTTTTTTATCATCGGGAGTTGATTCTCCGTATACTTTCCCTATGCTTGATCTAAAATCTTTGTGAGATGTTGTCGTAGAACAATTGAATAGAAGGTAGATTAGAATTAAAGTGGCGTTCCAAGCAACAGATGTCATAAAGCCTACTCTATTACTTCGGACAATAACTTGTCAAATTCATTTCCGTTAATAAAATATAATTTTTCTGAATGCTGGGAGGCATGCTTTTTCCCACCTTCTGTTAGGTCAAAATTACCTATCAGATATCCTTTTTGCACATTCAGCTTATCCATCTCGGCAAGCATATCTCGAACAAACACATCCGAAATTTTCGAATCACGCCATTTTCGAAATCGAAAAAGAGCACGAATATCTTTATCTTCTTTACTCATACCCGTGTAATTCACCCCATCACCTTCCGGATTGGGAATTTCCCGGGATACTCTATAATTCAATAATAATATAATGCGAACACATGCATTCTTGAAAGTTGTACCTTGAAGAGAAAGAAATTTCTCGAATTTATCCACACCAACATGATCCAACTTCTTGATAATTTTCTTACCACCCTCATCCACCATACCCTTGATATTCATTGGCTTGGATGTTCGCATTCCCGACAGCTCAAAATATCTTGAATTGGGAAATAGTGTGGAGAACATTTTATTAATTTCTTTTTCCAAATCATAAACATCTTTTAATGTTTCCAAGTTTCCTTGGTCGTTTTCCAATTTGTATTTTAAATTCGCCAAGGCTACAACATCAGTCTCCTCTACCCTATCAGCCTCCGCTTCAATTAAAAATTCTGATGCATCTTCATAGCGTCCCAGATATACACATAACATAGAAAAGTGTATATCGGATTCAATCAATTCGGAACCCCATCCCGCAATCCTAGCCGATTCATTGCAGAGTCTGGCGTATTTGACTGCTTCCACAAGATTATCTTGCTTTACATTAACTGCCATTATGAATTGAAAAAGAGTAAAGCGGATATATTCATCATCGATTTTATCGATTACTTCTTCCGCGATTTCAATTGCTTTCTCGAACTTGTTTTCCTTGGCTAGGGAAATGGCATAGAGAAATCCTGAAACAGGAATTTTTTCCATCTTGTAGGATTTCTCGAACCAAATTCTTTCACCACCCTTGTTTAGGCTTCCGTCAACTACACCCTTTCCGGTAAAGAAAGCGGCGAACTTTACACTTTCCGGATTCAATCTGGAAAAAAATTGATCAGCTATTTTGAATTCCTTTTGACCCAGTGCCATAAATCCCAGTCGAACACATGCTGTTGGGTTGGCCGAATCATTTTCAACAGTGGTAAGATATTGAAAGAATGCTTCTTCATTCATATCTTTATTATAATATATATCTGCAACTCGATTGGAGATCTGAACCGGATTCATATCTTTTTCGAATTTTCCAATCTCCAAAATCCTTTCTAAATGTTTTGCCTCATTCAGATGATCCGATTCCATCGAATAGATTTTCGATAATACAAGATGTGCTCTTGTGTCTCCGGGGGCACCATCGAGCCGATCCCGAATCATAGCTCGCGCATCCACAAAATTTCCAGTGGCGGCAAGAGACAAGGCTCTGCCATAAATATCACGCTGGGATTGGATAAAATATGTCCCTACCAAAGCGATGATTATGATTCCTGTCCCTACGAGTATTACAAATAGCATTTTTTAATCATTTGATTTTATCCCCCTATTGAATTATCCTGACCTAAGATTATGAAAAAAATCTCAATTTGGAACTATTCAATTTCATTTTGGAAGAGGGATATTCTCTTTTCCTTATTTGCCGGAATATTTTCCATGGGCATATTCTTTTTTCTAATCCACTCCATCCGATTGCAATATGCACTCTCGGGAGGAATCACTATTTCTAGTATCGATGGTTTAAAGAATTCTCCTGACCTCCTTTTTTATCTATCCATTTTTTCTCTTACTTTTTTGGTATTGGGAGCGGTTTTTCCTCGTATCAGCGACCTGGGCGTAATGATGGCGGTTGGTGGTAACGCATGGATCTGTGTTTACATTCAGATTCTTTTGATTTTTATTCAGACCATGCCGGCATATATCTTGGCAAATGTCTTAAATTTCGTATTGGTTCCCGATCCCGGATCCAATCGATTTTTATTGGATTTTTTAATGATTCAGATCCAAGCATTGCTCATATATTTTACAATTGTAATTGTTATCGGTGTTCCATTTGTCTATTTGGCAACCCTAAAAGATCCCTATGCAAGCATAAGGAGATTGAAGTAAATGATGATTCGAGTCAATCATATCTCCAAGTCATTTGGCGATTATAAAGCTGTGGATTCTATATCTTTTGATGTGAACTCAGGAGATTATGTTGCTATCATAGGACCGAGCGGTTCCGGCAAGACGACTCTTCTTTCCCTACTCACCGGGCTTATTTCACCAACTGACGGTGAAATTCTTTATGATGATAGAAAATTATCCTCAATGAGCAGATCTCAACTCGCAGGTCTCAGAGCCTGGGATCTGGGAATGATCTTTCAATTCAGTGAGTTGGTTCCGAGTCTTACAGTAGAAGAGAATATTTTATTACCTGCTCTTTTTACCAAAAAATTCTCCAATACAGAATATCAGAGTAAATGTGATTTTTTAATCGACCGTCTTGCCATGCATGATATTCGTCATACTCTTCCACGACAACTTTCTGGAGGTCAATTGCAAAAGACAGCAATCGCTCGCTCGCTAATTAATGACCCATTGCTCTTGGTTGCCGATGAGCCTTCCGGCGATCTAGATCCCGATAATAGCAATTTAGTTCAGATGTTACTCATGGAATACAATCGAATGGGACTCACGATTCTACTTGTTACCCATGATATGAACCTTGCCTTTGACGCCAAAACAATCTACGAAATGAAGGCTGGTAGTTTTTCTCAGGTTATTAAGTGATGTTAGGATTAGGTATAGATATTGGAGCAGGTTCCATTAAATCCGGAGTCTTTGACGAGACCGGTACCATTTTGGAAGAAACTAGAGAGAATACTCATGCCAAAATGAAGAACGCCGAATTCCAAAAGGCAATCCTAAGCAGTGCATCGCCTCTTCTAAAGAAATACGAAGTAACAGGTATTGGAGTGGGATCACCCGGGCCTATCGACAACGAAAAAGGAATCATCCATTCATCCGCCAATCTCCCTTTGTTAGACGCATTCCCAATTAAAGAAATATTAGAAAGGGAAACAGGTATTCAAACAAAGTTAAACAATGATGCCAATTGTGCCTCTCTTGGAGAGTATTTCTTTGGACCGGGTGCCGGTTCTTCCAATCTATTTGTATTCACATTGGGAACAGGACTGGGAGGGGGCTGGATTCAAAATGGCTTTCTTTATAATGGTTTCCAGGGCAATGGCATGGAAGTAGGCCACACAACCATTATCAAAGACGGTGCCCTCTGTGGCTGCGGTAAGAGAGGCTGTGCAGAAAGTTACTTCAGTGCTACTGGGCTTATGAATCGGTATTTTGACCGCACAAACCAGAAAGCTAATTCTGTTGCTGAAGTCTTTCAATTGGCAAATGATGGTGATTCCCATGCACTGGATACAATTTACGAAGGAACAGAAGTCCTCGCCGAAACAGCAAGAAACATTGTGAATCTTTTGAATGTGGATACAATCGTATTCGTCGGTGGTCTGATCAAGTCATGGAGTTTATTCGGTGAACATTTAGAAACCAGAATCCGATCTCAAGTGTTCCCCATACTTGCCGACAGGCTTAAAATTTTTCATGGAGAGAACCAAGCCATACTGGGAGCCGGAAGTTTGGTATTGGAAGGAATGAATCCTAACAGGAGTAAAATATGAATGATTGTATTTTTTGTAAAATTGCGAACAAGGAGATCCCTGCTAAAATAGAATATGAAGATGATGACATGATTGCGTTTCATGACTTAAATCCTCAGGCACCGATCCATCTTTTATTCATTCCCAAGAAGCATATTGAATCTTTGGATAAACTCAACCAAGAGGATTCCATAGTCATTGGAAAGATTTTCTTCCAAATATCCAAGCTTGCCCAATCACTTGGATTGGATGAGTCCGGCTACAGGGTTGTAAATAATATGGGAGCCGATGGCGGACAGACTGTATACCATATTCATTTTCATCTATTGGGTAAGAGACCACTCACTTGGCCTCCGGGGTAATCAATCAATATGAACAAAAAATTATTTCTAGGTCTTCTTATTTCGGCGATAGCCATAGGTATTCTTTTATATCAATTCGACATTAGAGAATTCAAAACTCTCCAAGATAAGTGGAATCCTATCTATATTCTTCCTATGATTTTTTCGAATCTCTGGGCGATGGGGTTATTTGCCACGAGGTGGTATTTCTTATTGGAAAAACGACTTAGCTTTCAGAAATCATTGTTGGTTTCCTTCTTGGGAGTGGGAGCCAATATGGTTCTTCCCGCACGAGGAGGAGATATTCTCCGAATTTATTATTGTAAGACACAGTCCGATCAAATCTCTTATCCCTATGTTGTATCAAAACTATTCATTGAAAAGGTTATTGATTTAACAATTGTATTGTTCATAGGTGCAATCAGCTTTATGCTACTGGGACTCGGCGAAGGTAAATCCAGACCGGAGGCAATGTTTTTATCCGGTATTGTGGTATTAGGTCTGATTTTAGGATTGATCTTGGTTCGATTCGCCAATTCATTTCTGATCAATATGGGAAGCAAGCTTCTATCCCTGATCAAAAAAGAAGAACTCTTTCAGACCAAACTAGCTCCTCATATTAAGGATTTGGGAGAATTCCTTACATTCAAGAAATTAGCAATTCCTCTTATGATTTCTGTTCCTACATGGACACTAGGTTACGCAATCACTTACCTGTTGCAATCCCATCTCATAGGGATTCATCTAGGGTATACAGAAACCCTCTTCATTGTATTCTGTGGAGCAATGGGTGTTGCACTTCCCTCCGCTCCTTCGGGCGTGGGAGTCTTCCATGCTTCAATTATTTCCGGGTTTTTACTATTGGGATTGGGCACTCAAAATGGATTTCTCTATGCGACGGCAGTCCATTTGATGCAATTTTTCGTTTTGAGTGGATGTGCCTTGATTGCTTATTTGATGTGGATGGGTGGATTCCAAGGCATTAAGAAGCAAGCTTCCTTAACTGAGGATCTAGTGGAAGAAAAGAAATCGTTCGGGAGTGAAAAGGGGTGAGAGATAGAATGAACTCGGAGTTGACGGGGTTCGAACCCGCGACATTCTGCGTGACAGGCAGATACTCTAACCAGCTGAGCTACAACTCCTCGGTTCAATTGCCAAGTTATTTCGCTATCGTGCTGAGTCAATGACAAAGATAAAATTTTATTCCGGATTTAAAAAAATATGATTGTTCAAGAAAAAAAAGCCAAAGAACTTCTCCAAGACAAGATCTTTACTTTATCTAATTTCTTGTCTATTTCAAGAGTTTTACTTGTCCCTCCGTTCTTATTGTATTCAAAAGATTACGCTTCCAATCCTACCTACGAAACTTTTTTCTATCCCTTCCTTATATGTGCAATAGCCGTTCTAACAGATTATTTGGATGGGAAGTTCGCGAGGCTACTTAAACAAGAAACTATTCTTGGTAGATACCTCGACCCGGTCTGTGATAAAATAGTCACAATATGCGGGCTAGGTGTTGTTGTTTATTATTTTGATTTTCCATTGTGGATCTTGATTGTTTATTTTTTGAGAGAATTATTGGGAGTAACCTTCGGAGGATATCTTTACTTCAAAAGAGGTCTCCAAGGTAAGCCAAACTGGTGGGGTAAGCTGGGTGTAGGTATTGTTGCCTGGTCCGTCGTTTGGTACATGGCATTGCCACTATTGCATACCATACCCGATCTTCCTGCCCTATTCTTCTATCCGGAGTGGAGCGGATATATCTTGATGGTGGTTCTAATCCTGGGCATCATTGGATATGCTCAGAGATATTGGAATATAGTTTTCCATCCGGAAAAGCAAGTCATTGATCCGGATGATAAAAATCAGAAGAAAAAATACGAAGTTATATAGACCGGTTTATATAACTAACAATTCACAATCATATTCCCTCTGGAATCGTATTGGTAGCCGACAAATCACTCCGCTAATAGTAAGGTCGATTGCTTGGTAGATCTTTATACTCTGATTAGTTATCCGGTAAATGACTATAATTGCAGTTTGTAAAATTAATTCTTCCCTTCACTATCAGCTGTAAAGTCCACGAATAGAAAAATAATTAATTAGACAATTTTTTATGGTATTTTACAATAGTTTTAATTGTTATGCTAATTGCACAGGAAATTATATAATAATTAAGGATATAAAATGATAAAAAAAATTGTTAAAAACACACCACTTACCTTGATCTCAATATTGATTGGGTTGGCTTTTATGAATTGCAAGAAGGGTTCCGGCGGATCCGAAGAGGTATGCGCGTTTATTGAAAAAGGAAGTGAGGGCACTTACAATGTAATGTTTCTTCCAAAGAATCCTAACTCAAAATTGGGTTGCAATGTGAAAACGGAAAAAGAAATTGATGAATTTATATCCGGTAAAATGGATGCCATCACAAAAGTATTTTCAAAGCATAGCGAATGTAAGTCTGTTCAAGAAAGTATGATCGAAGAATTCGAATCGGAAAAGAAAATTTTCAAGAACGAAATCAAGAATAATGAATTGAAAGTCGTTGCTGTAAAGAATCCCGTTGCAGAAGTGAAAAATTCCTTACAAGCAGAATCCGATTCAAAAGAATTGGACTTATCTAAAAAGAGAATGGCGAATTTCAAAGAGTATTCTGTAATCATTGCCGGGATGATAGCTACATTCGAAGCTCCCGATTGTGCCAAAGCCTTGGAAAAGGAATATCCTTCTATTGCCAAAGATGTAAAGGATGAAAAGATTCTTACGATGGTAAAATGTTATTTTGGTAAAAATGCCAATAGTAGTTATAAATGTGCTACTTTAAATGATCAGTTCTAAGTGCTATTCTATGAATTAATCTGAGATACATTCCAAAATCGAATATAACCTTACACGAATCACTACTATGAGCCTGTGCTCTGAAAATTTCAAATAAGTGTAAGGTTTTATATTTTCTATGGTATTTTTTACATATTGCAGTTTTCTTCTAAGAATTTACAAGTCTATGGAAGAATGGCAAAAAGAGAAATCTAAATAATTCCATACTCCTTTAGCTGTGAATGTGAGAGACCGGTGATTTTACTTATCTTATCTATAGAATCACCATATTCCTTCATCAACCGAGCAGTTTCTCAGGATCTCCCGAATAGTATTCCAGAATCTTGAAAACATTTGCCATATCCGGTTCTTTATCAACTATAATACTCATCTCTTCCTCCTCCAGTTTGGCACTATTGCGAAATACATACAGCCAGAGATCCAGCTTGGGTTCTTTAGTGAATACCAGCTTGAATACTAAGTCGTTAGTTAGTGGAACCAGATTCATCCTTAAAGAACTCATAAATACATTATATTTGTAGGGCAATAATTTAGCAGAGAATTGTATAATATTTTGTGAACTTAAAATTAGTCATAAATAATGGCGAGGGATGAAGAGGATTTAAGAGATTTAGGTGGAAGCGATGTTTACGAGATAGTCGACTGTGGCTTCGAGTTTTCCTTGCGCTATCATTTACGAATACAATAAATTTTTCCTTAATCTTAAAACCACTAACTCCTCTCTTCCATTAATCTCTCTTAACCTCTGCGCCCTCAGTGTGCTCTGTGAGAGAATTCTTAAACTCAATCACCCTCTCTTACTATTTCTCAGAATAAACAATCTTTTCCAAATCCCCATACGCAGTTTCCAAGTTATCGTTTACAATCTGATAATCGAACCAGTCGCTCTGGCTGAGTTCGACTTTTCCATTGCGAATTCTTCTCTCAATCACTTCCTGTGAATCGGTAGCACGGCTTCTCAATCTATCGATCCAGATTTCTTCCGAAGGAGGAAGAATGAATATGGTGGTGGCTGTTGGCAATTTGCCCTTCACAATTTTAGCACCTTGCACATCTATATCCATGAGAATGGCGTGCCCGGATTGAATGGCATTTTCAATAAATAACTTAGAGGTTCCGTAGTAGTTGCCATGAACTTCCGCCCATTCAATGAATTCATCCCGGTCAATTCTGGATTTGAAATCATCCACGGTTAGAAAATGGTAAGAATGTCCGGGAACATCACCCGGTCTGGGAGGTCTTGTTGTACAAGATACGGAAAATAACAGATCTTCGTGTCTTTTGAGTAAGAGAGAGATGAGAGTTGACTTACCTCCGCCGGCAACAGAAGAAATAATAAACAATCCGGAGTTAGATTTTGATAATTCCCGGTCACTCATTCTCTGTTTCTTCTTCCTTGCCTATGAGGTTATCGCGCTTCTCAATTCTTTTGATAATACTTTCCGGTCGAATTGCCGAGAGAAAGATATGTTGAGAATTCATAACAACCAATGATCTGGTCTTTCTTCCCATTGTTGCATCAACTAAAAATCCCTTTTCCTTCGCTTCGGTTTTCAATCTTCTAGCACCTGCAGAGTCAGCGGAAAGTACACCGATCACCTTATCGATAAATACCACATTCGAAAACCCTATATTGACCAAGAAAATATCGTTCATTACACTCGTCTGGAATTTTGCAATCGAACAGTCTCGATTAGGCTCACCTCTCTTGTTCCAATATCCAGAGCATCACTCACTTCTTCATGAGTATATCCTTTTTTTAACAAATGAACCACTTTATCAATCTTGGTCGCACTAGGGGGTAGATCAGCAAGAAGAGATTCGGGAGTAATTGTAACTCGGTCTTTTGGTTTCGCAGGAGTGGATACTTCCTTCAAAGTAGACAGAAAACTCCCCTCTTCTTTTCTCTTTTGTTCTTCCTCATCTATGATTCCCATTGTTGAATCATCATCTGAAAAAACATCACCTTCCACAATGTAAGCTATTTTTTTAGTTTGTGAGGGATTATCAGCCGGAGAAAAATCAGGTGTATTTCTTGTCTCCCTTCCCATTCCCGATGCAAATGAAGTAGACTCAGGTAGGGTCAGATTTTCGATTCCCATCATCGAGCGTAAATTCTGTCCGAGTTTAGCGATTAAATTGGGAGCTGAATCTCGAATTGGTTCCATAGTCTTAGTTAAATTGATCTTATTTTCTTTATACAAGCTTACTTTAGAAATACTATCTGTGTGAAGTGTTTCATAAGATGTAGGTGTTAGTGTAGATTTTGGTTTTAGAGTTGTTTCCACCGGTTTTAAATCGGTTTTCTGCAAAAGATCCTTGGATTGGTTAATAAGATTTTGCAACTGCAGACTCACACCGGATCCATAATCCTTCTCCATTTTCAACTCTTCCAAAACCTTCTCGGATCTTAGAACGATGTCTCGCAGTCCTCGGATTTTGCTATCTAATAATTCCATAGACTGAATGGATTGTTGGAGAAAATGGGAATAACTGGATCTTAAATTCTTCTCCAGTTGGCTTCCTTGATTCTCTTTGATGGCACGGTTCATCTTGGCAGATAAAAAGATGTAAAGACCCATGCCAAAGGCTATGTTCAATGTGATAAGAGCAAATAATTCCATATTGCCTCCAGTTCCATGTTTACCAACAACATTCTTCGGAGTATCAGGAGACCCGGTCTCGTAGACAGGGTATATATTATATCATTATCTATTTCTTCTCTTTTTTCTCCAATCCTTTTTTTCTCCCTCGGGATCTTCGTAAGGCAATTGGCGAATCTGACCGTTTTCCTCTAAGAATGTTTTGCTTTTTACCTCATTCTTAACTTTAAATTCGGCATTTTTAATCTTCAATGTAACACCACCGTGAAGAGTTTTTGCCACGGAAACTTTCCCGTGAGCGGATAACTCTTCCATATATGCTGTGAGTGTTTGGATTTCTTCATCGTATTCACTGATTCTCTTGGCTAACTTTTTGATTCCGGCTTCCAATTTCTGCAGATGCGCTTCATTTTCCTGAGTGAAGGATGCCGGGTCGGAGTCCTTTCTTGCCTGGAGAGTCTTTTGGGTCTTGGTAATCTGATCCATCTTGGATTGGTTTTCGGATTTTTTAGACTCGTATTCTTGGATCTGCTTTTGAATCTTAGGATTGTTTCCCACTATGATTTCAGTTGTTGGGTTTGCCTGAGAACCAATCACTTTTGCATGCACTAGCTTCGTTGCCTGTACCACACCACCCACGATCTGTGCACGCTTACCCTGGCAAGATACCTTTCCACCCGCCATGAGATTGGAATGCATGATCCCTTCCTGGACGATGATATCTTTGTCGGTAATGACGGTGGCATTTTGAATAAACTTGGCTATGATATTTCCATTGGTAGATTCAATTCTAGCTTCTTCACGACCGGTGATACCTTGGCGCACAATGATATCACCATCGGCTTCCACAACCGACTTTTGAACCGTTCCGAATATCTCGATATTACCGGATGCCTTAACTTGGAAGTTGTCTTCAACATTCCCTGTAATAATGATAGAGCCCAAGAATGTAACGTTACCGGTCTTGATACCCACATCCCCATTGATTCGATAGACTGTTTCCACAGACAATCTGCCGGAAGCATAGAGAACCTGCCCATTCACCTCGGCTGTGAGCTTGGTTCGATCTTCCGAAAGAATGGTTCCCTTACCTTGTCGGAGTTCGACATCCTTACCATCGTTTGCGGGAAGAAGCATACCATAGAGGTTTCTTCCCATCTTACCGGGTTGAGCCGGAATTTTTTCTGCAAGAAGTTGACCCACTACAACATTTTCTATAAGATCCAGATCTTTGTAGTCCACACGGCCGGATGCATCTTCTCGGAAATTAATAGAACGTTCTGTCCTAACATGGTAGCGAATTTCTGCATTCTTCCCATTGACAGGAACATCTCCTTCTGCCGCGGCAAAAGGAATATTGAATTTTTCCTCATCTAAATATTTTTTGATTTCGTCTTCTTTGATTCCATAAATCACACCTATGGACTTCAGCGCATTCACAACATCTTGTACTTCCAAGTCCCGACCCATAGGTTTAGCCGGAATAAGAGTAACGTTGGCACGCATCTGATCGGAACTAATATCCGTTACAAGACTAGCTTCCATGTTATTCTTCGGCTTTTGGTTGGAGATAAGAACAGGTTCCCCTTTTTTCTCATCCATGATTTTTTTGATTTTGGATTGCTCGAGCTGAGAGACACCTCGGTAAGAAAGTCTCTTGGCTATTTCGTCCAGAGATACTGCCTTCCCATTTCCAACCGGAGGATGAACTGTAAGAAAAATTCCGGAGCGAAAGATTTTAACAATCGCTCTTCCGTCTTTATCCTTGGGCTCGATAACGTCTCGCAGTTCTTTACTGGTGAGTTTACCGGATCCACCTGTTAGCTTTTGATCCAAGTCTTCGAGTTCACTTAGAATATCATCTTCGGGAACAATGGTAACCCGAATATGAAAGGGCTCGGAGAAAAACAATTTCTTCTTACCCCTTTTTATGACTCGATAATCTAATTCGTGTAATTTTCTATTAAAATGCTCGGAAGCAAGACGCAGACATTCCTCGATGCTATCTCCAATTACCTCGACTTCCTCTTTTTCTTTTCGGTCGAGTTCTTGGAGTTCTTCTTGGAATATGTTGGTAACGGACATGGCTACCTCTTGGTGATTGCGTTCTTAACTTTTCCTAACTTGGATCTAAGGCGGGATACTGCTTTCGTATGAAGCTGAGAGATTCTAGATTCTGTAACTTCCAATACTTCACCGATTTCTTTTAATGTCAAATCTTCATAATAGTATAATACAATTACTTTTTTCTCTTTATCAGGAAGTGTCTTGATTGCTTCTACAATTACATTCTTGATCTCTTCTCGTTCAATAATACTATCAGGATTTAGGTTAACAGGAGATTCCAAGGTCTCCATAAAAGAAACCTCATCGTTTTCATCACCCAAGAACCAAATATCATTTAACGAAACTAAGGTTGTTCCGGAAATTTTACTCAACAGAGAATTGTATTCTTCCATAGAGATTCCCAATTCTTTGGCAATCTCTTCGTCATCTACTTTCTTGCCTTCCTTGTTTTCCAGCATTCCGATGATCTGTTCCAATTGCTTCGCTTTCTGACGAATTGATCTGGGAATCCAGTCAACGCTTCTAAGTTCATCAAAGATACTTCCACGTATCCTTGTCATTGCATATGTTTTGAATTTAATTTCTCGGGAAGGGTCAAATTTCTCTATAGCATCCAATAATCCGAATACGCCATAGCTTACTAAATCTTCAAATTCCACATTTTGTGGCATTCCAATGGCAATTCGTCCTGCGACGTGCTTGACTAAAGGAGAATATTTTTCTACAATATAGCTTCGGATCTCCGGATTCTTGGAGTCTCTATATTCTCTCCAGAGTTCCAATTCATCTCTGTCGTTGTATTTATCCATGATCCTAGACATAATCTTGGTCTCTTAATGAATCCTTTCCTGTACCATATCACTGTAAAAATCGAACGAAATATGATTTAAGGATAGTATTTTTTTATTTATGTCGTAAAAAAACGTTAATTTTCATCATCTTTGGACATCATGGTTCGAATGGCCTCCGCCATGAGTTTTGGCTCATTTTTAATAGGAATTTTATCGACCATGATGTGGTCTCCAAACTTTCCGGATTTTTTGGCATCTCCGGTCTGAAAAGATGGACCCATTTCTCCCATGGAGTCGGAAGCTCCATCCATCTCACCATCGATATTTGCATTCTCACCAAATCTTGAGCCTTCGCCCATTTCATCCATTTCATCATGAGATCTGGATTCGTGCATAATTCCAGCCAGTTCGGCAAGGTAGGACAGAAACTCCGGAACTTTCATCTCCAAAACCTTGTGAATTCCAAAACCAAGTATGGCAAATGATAAGGATGAAATCATGGAAATAAAAACAATATAGGTAACTCTATTTCCTACCATAAAACCCGCAGTTAAGCTAATCAATAGGCCTAATATGGTAAATACAGATATGAAAATTAGGTTCAAACCCATGTATTACTCTTTTACTTCAGATATTTTACTTTTTCTTGAATTGGAAATTTCTACTTCGGAATCATCATCGGATTCACCATCCAACTCGGAAAGTTCTTCCTCTTCGAGGTCTCTCTGAGCTCTTTCTTCCATCTCTTTGTCTCGGTAATCAATAAAACTGAAGAATTTTTTAATAAAACCCGCCAGCCCTTCTGTTTCTCCATCATCACCTTCGATCTGAAGAAGAGTATGCGTAATTCTCGTTAAACAAGCAGAAGCTTTAGACCTTGGACTATTCACTATATATGGCTTTTGCTCGCGGATACTTTTTTCGACTTCTTCGTCTTGGAAAATAAAACCGAGATTCTCAACTTGGACTTCGAGGAACTGCCCACTGATGTCGATGACACGATCAGCTACCTTTTTGCCCTCGATTGCCGAGCGAACCCTGTTTACGATGATTTTTAGATTTTTATCTTTTGTTTGGGAAACGATGGACTTAATCAATCCGTAAGAATCCGTTATGGAAGTGGGTTCCGGTGTAGTCACGACTATGACTTCGTCCGCCGGCATCACGAGACCGATCACGTTGGATGAGATACCTGCTCCTGTGTCAATGATCATATAGTCGTAGTTGTCTATATCAGCGAAGCCTTTGATGAGATTATTTCTCTGAGTATCGTTTAGGTTCGCAAGCTGGGAATAGCCACTCGCTCCGGCTATGATATCAATACCTTCTTGGGTTTGTATAATGATATCTTTTAGATTTTTGTGCCCTTTTACGACATGGTAGAGGTTGTATTTAGGGATGATTCCCAAAAGAACATTGATATTGGCAAGTCCCAAGTCCCCATCAAATATAAGAACTCTGTGGCCTGCCTTAGCTATAGCTATGGCAAGATTGACGGAAAGGGTTGTTTTACCAACGCCACCCTTGCCTGATGCGATTGCAATTATCTTTGTCATAGTTCTAGCCTGAGTTGGTACCAATTTTAGACTGGTATTACCTTCTGTGAGCTTTCTCAGATTCGATGCTTGATCCATGATTCCCCTACCTGGTTAAAGGGAGGGGCTAGCTCTTCTTTGAAAAAACTTCCCCAGTCATCCCTTTCAATTTCTCCGGAAATATAACGCATTCTGCAAGCAGTTTTTTCTCCGCTCCCAAAATATCGAAGGGAACGTCCTGACCCACGCTAAAATACGCAAATTCCTTAGTATTACTATCGGCAAGTTCTAGGAAAGAACCTAAATAATCTGTTTCATCTATTTTAGATAAAATTACACGATTGTAGCCTAATTCTTCATAGGACTTCATAACTTCCCGTGCATTGTGGTAGGAAATTGTTGTGGGAAGGGTCAAAATATTCTCTAGCTGGTCATTTTCTCCCAATGAGGCATAATATTCTTTCATTTTTCCGAGAGTTTCTCTATCCTTATGACTGTAACCGGCTGTATCCACCAAAACCAATTCCGAGCCGTCTCGCAACAATGCTTCTTTGAATTTTCGAACATCTTTAACCGAATAGAAAGGAAGATCCATTGTGTCAGCGTAACGTTTCAATTGTTCCACAGCGGCAATACGAAAATTATCCGTTGTATAAAGGGAAACTGTTTTCCCCATATGAAGGCTGTATTTTGCAGCTAACTTAGCTAAGGTCGTAGTCTTACCGGAACCTGTTGGCCCTATGATGAAAATTACTTTTCTCTTTCCCTTTTTAGTTCCGGCAAATAAATCACTGTCCACGCGAATTCGATCTTCCAAAACTTGCACAGCCTTCTCTGTAACGGAGGCATATCTTCCTTTCTCGATGGGAGAGAGATGTTGCTCAACTTCTACAATCAATTCTTTCACATAAGAACTGCTCATTCCTTCTTCGATCAACTTATTTTGCAATTTTTCAAGGGATGGAGAAAGTGAATTGGTTTGTGTGCTATTGGAAACTGTGAAAGAATTGGAAATTCCGGACAGATTGTTTCCGTTCATTGGATTGATTTCTTGACCTAAAGATTCATTGTAATCCTGTGCAATCATTTCTTCCACAAAGGATAAACCGCGATCTTCTTCAGCAGCGATAGCATCGGCATCTTCCGAACCTCCGTTCACCCAATCCGAAAATTGCGGGATATCTTGTAAGGTTCTTCGTGCAGAGTTTCCTCTACTCGATGTATTTTGTCTTCTACTTCCCGTTGAAGAGGTTACAGATTCCGGAACAGATGAAATCAATTCTTTCTTTACGGATTTCTTCTTCAAAAGCTCACGCAGATCATGTAGCTTCTTTTCCATTCTTTCTTTGGAACTTGCCTTCTCGGGTATTGCGACTGTTATCTCATAGAATTTATTCGCTAGAAATCCGGTTCCGAATACACCGCCCTCTGTCAAGAGTTTATGTTCATATACATGAGCTTCCGGACCGTATTTCATTTTCATCTGCATCATGCAGTCTTGTAGATCTTTTCCTCTTACTGTAACATAATCCATATATATTTAGGCACCTACTCTAGATGCTTCCTCCTCTGGTTTCTCTGATTGGGCGAGTGTCAATTGTCCGGCAACTCCGACATTTGTCACATCTTGAATTTCCTCTAATGCAAGTACAGCAAAATTTCTAGGAGGCAATTGCTTGGAAATAAATCCAAACATCGCCATTCTTAAATAACGATTGCATGCAAAGATTAGATTTCTTTTTTCTTCTATGGCTCGACTGTATTCATTTTGAATGGATTCGATCATCTTACGACGTACATCCGTTCCCACCGCAAGAACTTTCCCTTCCAAAGGATCATCCACCAGTGATTTGGAGAGTCGCTCTGCAAGTTTGGGTTCTAAAACAACTACATCCAGACGCTTGTCGGGACCTAAGTATTCGTTAACGATTTGTCTGGCAATGGCTTGTCTTGCAACTTCTGACAGATAATTCGGATCGGTTGACTTTCCTATATTATTGGCGATGGATTCCAAAATAATCGGAAGTCCTCGAATAGGAAGACCTTCACGAAGAATATTCTGCAAGACTTGTTGTACAATTCCCAATCTCCCTTCCTTATCATACGCCAATTCCTGAATAAGAGTGGGCTTACTTTTTCGAACATGTTCGAGAAGTGCTTGGGTTTCTTCTCTTCCTAATAAGGATGCCGCATGTGTGAGAATTAAATCCTTCAAATGAGTAATGATCACTGTTGCAGGATCCACTACAGTGTATCCCTTGGTCTCGGCTTCATTCTTCAATTCAGGATCGATCCAGATCGCTTGCATACCGAATGTGGGTTCTGTAAATTTCTCTCCCGGAACCGGATCATCTATCTGAGCACTATGGTCAAGAGCCATTAGTCGATCGGCTTTGATGATTCCATCTCCAATGGTTACACCGTTGATTTTTATATTATAACTATCATGAGGAATTTCCATATCATCCATGATGCGAACCGGTGGAATGACCAAGCCATTGTCCGATGCTAATTTCTTTCTGGTATTGGCAATCTGACTAAGAAGCAAGCCTCTTTCTTTTACGTCAGCTAACGGCAATAGATTCAAACCTAAAGATACAACGATGGATTCAGTTCGTATCTCTTCGAGGAAATCTTCCGGTCTTTTGTCTTTTTCCTTGGATTCTTCTTTCTTTTCTATTAGATCAACTTGAAGCTTTGCAGCTTTTTGCATATAATAACCTAAATAGGCGAACATTGCAGCAAGCGCCATGAGTGATATAAATGGCAAACCGGGAATGAATGCCGCAAGTGCCAATATTCCACCTACAACATAAAGTATATGCGAATTCTTGAACAACTGATCACGAAACCCATCTGTGAAGGATTGGACCGAACTTGACCTGGTAACAATCAAACCGGTTGCCGTTGTGATGAGTAGTGCGGGTATCTGAGAAACAAGCCCGTCACCAATGGTAAATCTTCCGTAGGTATCGATTGCTTGGATAAAACTTTCACCTCGAATCGAAACTCCAATTATGACCCCACCCACCAAGTTGATTGCCGTAATAATTAAACCTGCTCGTACATCCCCTTGAACGAATTTGGAAGCTCCATCCATAGTTCCGTAGAAGTTTACTTCTTGGTTCAATCTTTCTCTTTTCTTGGAAGCCTGTTCCTCGGTGATTGCACCGTTGTTTTGTTCCATATCAATTGCCATTTGTTTCTGAGGTAGACCATCCAAGGTAAATCTTGCCGCAACTTCCGATATCCTGGTTGCTCCTTTGGTAATAACAACGATCTGAACGATAACAAGAATTATAAAAATGATAAAACCAACCACATACTTACCAAGCCCGGTTTCGCCCCCCACCACAAATGTACCGAACGCTTCAATTACTTGGGAATTCACAGCGGGTCCCTTGCTTAGAATCTGTCTTGTTGTGGACACATTCAAGGCAAGGCGAAACAAAGTTGTGATCAAGAGTAAACTGGGAAATATAGAAAAATCCATAGCCTCGGCTACACTCAGAGATGTTAATAAAATCATGAGTCCTATTCCGATACTGATCACCAAAAGTATATCTAAAATAAATCCGGGAAGAGGAACCACTAACATAGTTAGAATTCCCAGAGCTCCCCCTCCGATTATTATATCTTGATTATTGTACCATGCCTTTTTTTCCATAATCTACCCCCTACCTTCCCTGCCCCATCATCTCTTGGTATTTGGAAAGATTTTTAAATACAATTGATACCGCCTGATATAGATTATGGGGAATCTCTTCATTGATTTCCACTATTTTATAAAGCTGTTGTGCAAGAAGCCTATCCTCAACCATGGGGACTCCGTTTTTTCTGGCAATATCCTTGATCGTCAATGCCATCTGATCCTCTCCCTTCGCCACAACCCGTGGAGCCATATCAATTCCTGTGCGAAACTGAAGTGCCACAGCAAAATGGATGGGATTTGTAATCACAACATCTGCTTGAGGAACATTTTGTAACATATTGGAGTTAACCATTTCTCGCATGATCTGACGTCTCCTGGAAACCAAGGCACCATCCCCGTATTGTTCTTTCATTTCACGTTTTGCTTCCGAAGGAGTCTGCTTTAAGTTTTCTTCGTATTCATATCTCTGATAGTAGTAATCAGCAATCGATATGGCAAAAAGTATCAAACCAATAATTAAAAATATCTTGAATCCGGAAAAACTAACAAGAGAAAGTGCCTGAATCAAGCCCATATCACCCATCAATAGCAATCTTAAAAAATCTTGAGCAACAATGAAGTAACTAACCCAACCAATGAGAGCAACCTTGGTAAGAGATTTAGCTAAGTTAAATAGGGTCTGCCTCGTAGGAAGAACTCTTTTAAAATTGGGCTTAATTCTATCAAATCGAAACTCCATTGCTCTGGGAGCGAACAACAATCCTACTTGCAAGATATTTCCCACAACACCGAATATAAATGTAATAGCAAGCAGTGGAGATAGAATTGTAAATATATCCCAACTAGCATCCTTTAGTAGAAATCCAAAATCCTCTACCAAAAAATCTCCGGTGTCGGACGCATGGCGCAGATATTTCCTTAGAATGGTAGCCGACCTTCGAATGAAATACTCTCCCAAGATATAAATCAATACACTTGCGGCAATTAACACAATAGCTGAACTTAATTCCTGAGACTTTGGGACATTTCCTTTTTCCCTCTCTTCTCTTCTTCTTCTCTCAGATCCCGGTTCTGTTCTACCTTCATCAGCTGCGGCGAATAACTGTAGATCAATCCGGAATAAATCAAGTTGGCATTGATAATCACGGCAAGCCTGTATTCCATCCTGATTTTGTGGATGATTTATTTCGGATAGATGAATCCATTTTTCTTCTGCTATGGAAATCAATTTGGCCACCCTTGGAAAAGAATATCTATCTTGTCGAAAGCCACTTGAAAACCTGCTTCCATCTGGGCGACAATAAAAGACATCACAGAAATAAGTACGAAAAGTCCTATCGCAACCTTAATAGGAAAACTCAATTGTAAAATATTCAACTGAGGAGCTGCCTTACCCATGAGAGCCTCGGCAATGGTTACCAAGAATAAAATTCCAAGAACCGGAAGAGCTATTTTAAAAGCGACTATGAACATAGCACCCAAGGCATCTTCAAGTGCCCTATAGATTCCTTGATTCACTTCACTGGTAAATTCAATGGTTCGAATCTTCTCAAAGGAATAGGCAAGACTCTTGATCACCATCCGGTGTGCGCCAATATTCAAAAAAACCAAAATAGCCATTAAATTTTTTAAAGATGAGATAACAGGAAGAGAAACCTGCGTCATTGGATCCAATACTTCCGTATAGGCAAAACCCAATTGAACATTGAAAAAATCCCCTGCCATCTGGAATGCTGCAAAAAAAATGGCAAGCATGAATCCAATCAAAAGACCAATCATGACCTCCGACATAGTCAATAATCCATAAGTCACCATATCTTTGGGGATTTCAGGTAAGTATACAAATGAAACAGGAAACAATATCAATGTAATAAAGAAAGAAAGTATCATTCTCAAACTAATGGGAACAGATTGAGATGAAAATACCGGTGTTAACATAAATAATCCCATCAATCTTGCGAACATCAACATGAAAGATTGGAAATTATTTACAAAGGATTCCATAATAGGCTAAAACTTCTCTATCATATAAAATATATTTCTGGTATAATCGAGCATCACCTTTACCATCCATGATGCAAATACCACAATTACTGTGAATATTGCGAATAACTTAGGAACAAAGGCTATAGTAGGTTCTTGTATTGAAGTCGTCGTCTGCAATATTCCAACAAACAATCCCACAACCAAAGCAGTTATTAGAATGGGTGATGAAATCTTAACAGTAACTATTAAAGCTTCACGAATCAATGTGACGACATCAACTTCGGTCATTTATAACTCCTCACCAATTCATAAACCAGTAGATTCCATCCATCTATTAATATAAAAAGAATGATTTTAAACGGTAAACTTACCATAACAGGAGGAAGCATCATCAAACCCATCGAAAGAAGAGAAGCGGCAACAACCAAGTCAATTACAATAAATGGAATAAATATATAGATCCCAATTATAAATGCTTTCTTGATTTCGCTTAACATGAAGGCGGGAATAAGAACATAGGAAGGAACATCATCGTAAGTCTTGACATTTTCAACCTTCCCTAATTTTAGAAATAAGGCAACATCTTTGGTTCCGGTAGTTCCAATCTGACGAATCATGAAGGCACGAAGCGGCACCATAGCACGATCAAAGAACTCATTGGTATCAATCTTTCCATCCATATAAGGCTTCAATCCTTTCTCATTCACTTCGCCTATGGTGGGAGCCATAATGAAAAATGTCATAAACAAGGCTAGACCCATCATTACTTGGTTGGGAGGGAGGTTCTGCAAAGAAAGTGCTCGTCTAACAAAATCAAGAACAATTACGATTTTGGTAAAGGAAGTCACCGACATGATAAGTGCCGGGGCAAGCGACAATATGGTCACCAAGAACAAAACCATCAAAGAAAGTGAGGTCTCTCTTGGAGTTTTAGCTTCATCTACATTGAAACTAATATTGGGTATGGGAATCCTAGATCCCTGTGTAGCTTGGGCAGCTAACTCAGAGTAACTTCCTATTGCCGGCAACAGCAAAAACACAACTATCCCAATGAGACAGATAATAGTATTATGTCGCATTGAAGGGCGAAAAAAACTAAACCGTGCAATCAAATTCATAAAACTCGGGACAGACATCATGCAGATCCTCCGCCATCCAATCCCAACTCTTTATTTCTCAATTTCATTCTTTCAAGAGTAAGCTTGTGCTTTTTTTCTATTTCCAGCAGTTCATTGTCATTTATGGATGAATAAGACTTATCGGAATCGTTGGTGTCTCTTTCCGAGCCGGAAGGTTTAAAGTCTTTCAATGTTTCCATGAGAGTAACCAAAAAATTCTCTTGGCTAGGGATGAATTCTTCTTTTTGCTTTAGAATCCTGTCTTTTTCTTCAATGGATGTGATCTCAGTCAATAAATTAACAGAATTATCGCCTACTCCAACGACCAATAGTTTACCTGCAACTTCGATGATCTGAACTTGTTTATTGGTCCCGATTGCCATGCTGGAAAGAACCGACATTGCTCCTTGAACAGGGTATTTGGAACTTCTGGTTCGAGCCATAACCTTCAGAATATAGATCATTACGAAAGTTAGCCCACCAAAAACAAATATTACTTTGATCAACAACCAAGCAGAGCTGGATGAGTCTTCATCAGTATTATATCTTTCTCGAATAGGATTTGGTTCAACCTCGGATTTGTCCGAGTCCTTATCGGCTGTATTGGGATTGGATTTTTTGGATTCTTCCTTATCGGGATCTATGCCTAATTCTTTTTTCAACAATTGATCCAGATCCTCCCTTTTATCCTGAGAAAAGGTTGGATTCCAGGTGAAAATCAGGATCGCAAGGGAAAGAACTATGTTACGCATTATCCTTTATCCGATTTAATTCTTTCCTGCGGGCTTACAATATCTGTTACACGAACACCAAAGTTCTCATCAATTACAACAACTTCGCCTTTTGCTATCAGCTTACCATTCACGAGGAGATCTACCGGCTCACCGGCAAGTTTATCCAACTCTATGATGGAACCTTCACCTAAGCCTAAAATATCCTTAATGTACATCTTGGTTCTACCCAACTCCACAGTGAGTGCCATCTGCACATCCATAAGAAGGTTCAGATTGGTGTTACCCGATGCTGGTCCTGCTGTTGCGAGGGAAGGAAAATTGACACCCTTGATTCCCACTTGAGGTTGCCCACCACCATAGCCACCGCCCATAGGCATGCCACCCTGCATGGGAACGTTCATTCCACCGGGGATATTCATCCCTCCCATACCTCCACCTTTGGAGATATCGAGTATTGCCTGTGCATTGTCTTTCGATATAATATAACTTGCTTTAAAAGAACCAACTCCGTCTATATTTAGACTAAACTGAGTCTTGACCAAAGATTGTCCTTCAGGTAACTTTAAGTCACCGGGGGAATTCACCAAAACAATCTCAGGAGGAGAACCGGCAAGATTACCGCCTAACTTCATCCCCAACTGAGCAGTCACAGTACCTAACATAGGCGACATGCAGTCTTTCAATGTCTGCAACTGGGCATTATCTATTTCTCCGGCAGAGTGGCCACCCATCATAATACCGGCAATTTTGGCTGCATTTTCTTGAGCAAGAATTAGACTTACCGTTCCATTGAAAGCACCGGATACTTGGGTATACAAGCAAACTGTATTGGAGCCCAATTCACCGGCAATCTCAGATGAGGTTCTAGATTCCGAAGAAGGATTGGAGAATCTGGAGTTTTTAGCAAGGATGGTTCCTAATACATTGCCCGCCATTTGGAATGCGGAGCCAATCATATCAGAAATTAAATCTCTGTCAATCGGGGAGAGACCTTCCGCAGAGCTATCGCTGGAGCTTCCACCCCCACCACCTAAATCAAACGGATTGTCTTCTGCACCCTGAAGTAGCGCATCTATCTCATCTTGCGACAGGGATCCTTCACCCATGTAATATTGCTCCCATCCAGTAAATATACCAGTTTAGGTTATATGAGACATAATCCCATATTCCTGTCATCTGTTTTTTTCAATTTTTCCTTATTTTGCAAAAAAAAAGAAAATTTCAGTCAGAATAGTATAGTTTTTTCAGTCGAATGCATTATTCATTCCTTCGCCATAGGCTCTAAGATTGTCGTAGGAAAAGATTCCGGTGTTGTGATAGTCGTTCCACACAATGTTGATTGCGTATCTACCGACTTTTGACCAGGAAATAATATTGGCTTTTTTGATGTGACCTGTTGCAGCACCCACGCTCCCACCATGACCACCACGGCAAGTGGCGCAGGGACATTTCTTTCTCAGATCCAAAAGCTCGAATTTCTGTTCCTCTCCATCTTTCCAACGGATAGTCAGATGGGTTTCGTTATAATTGATTTCATCAGGAATCGTTTTCTTTAAATTTTGCACTCTGTCTATTAGATTCCCAAATGCCACAAAAAGGTAGACAAATACTTATCAACCCTACCCATTGAAAAACATGAGAAGGTCACGAGAATTCCAATGCCAAAATACATTCAAGAAGTCCCACACGATAACAACAAAATCTTAGAACTTAAAATAGCATCCGGCGAAAAAAACACATTCCATGCCGGACTCTTGGAAGAAATCATTGAAATCACCCGAAATCTCCGAGAGCGCATCCTAAGTGGATCTGAAGAAACGGAATCCCTTCGTGCCGTTCTACTCACATCTTCGGAAGGGAAATATTTTTCCAATGGATTGGATCCATCCCTCTTCTTGGATAAATCCCGAGAAGAAATCGAGGATTCAGTGAGCCTTCTTATAGAAGCAAGCCAGAGGTATTTCTTCTTACCCATTCCAACCATAGCTGTAATTGAAGGGCATTGTATTGCGGCGGGAGCGGTTTTTGCCCTTTTTTCCGATTATCGATTTATGTTGGAAGGAAGTGGGCGGATCGGGTTTCCGGAAGTGGCAATTGATCTAAATTTTCCCTCTTTTCCTACGCGCGTTCTTGCTGAACTCGTAGGCAGGCAGAAGGCAAGAGACCTTCTCTACAGTGGCAAATTGCTCAAACCCTTGGAAGCAGAAAAAATGGGACTCATTGATGGATGCTTTACCCCAAGCAATCGAAAAGAATTGGATCGAACCATTCAGATGCATGCAAAAATGAGTCTCGCTTCGGCTCGAGGGATCAAATGCGCCCTCAAAGATTATTTCAATCACAATCGAGAAATTTTGATTCAAGAAGATGTCCGCAATCTCACTGATGCCATTGCCTCACCTTTGGCTCAGGAAAGCTTTCGAAAAATCAGCCAGCAATGATTTCTAATCACAGCAAAAATAGGCATATTTGCAAAAAAACTCCAAAATTCGAAGCATGATATTGCATTTTGTTGTTTTTCTGAACATGAATTCACTTTAAATAAATTTATTGCGATTTTTTTGTGTCAAATTAAGAAAAAAATTGACAAACTTTTTCCCTGTGTTTAAATAAGGTCAATCTATTGAAAACAATCGAAAAAGGTACAACAAAATGAAACAAAAACTCTTTCTCCTACTCCTAGTAAGTGCAGTGATCTTTCCTGCAAAAATGTTCGCTCAGTCCATTAATGGTCAGTGTTATGCTCTAGTTCATGGAATCTTAGGATTTGACGACAGACAAGGTCTTGCCGGTGGCTTGGTAAAATATTGGGGTGGTCTTGACAACTATCTTAGATCCCAAGGTGCTAAAGTGGTAACTCCCGGAAGTTCTGCTGCGAATAGCCTACCTGTTCGTGCCTCTCAGATTCGTAATACTCTCAATACATGGATGCCTGCAAATGGTTGTACCAAAGTGCATTTAATCGGTCACTCACAAGGTGGTCTTGTAATCCGCTATATGGTAACTAACCTGGGCTTTGCGAACAAAACAGCCTCTGTAACTAGTGTGAACTCTCTTCATAGAGGAGCTCCTATGGCGAATATCGTTTTGGCTGCTATTCCAAGCTGGCTACAACCTTTTGCCAACAGCGCTCTTAGCTTGATGGCTAGATTACTTTACAGAGATGGAAGACCACAAGATGTAATTGCTATGGGTCAGTCGTTGACTACTACTTATGTAAATAGCTTCAACAACTCAACTCCTAACGTTTCCGGAATGAAGTATTTCTCTTACGGGTCCAACATGGCATGGGCAGACATCATCCAACACCCAATCATGGCACTCACTCACCCAATCACTTGGGCAGGTGGTTTGTTCTATGGAATGGGCGGAAAGAATGACGGTGTAGTTCCTGCTACTTCTCAAAGATGGGGAACTTGGAGAGGCGAGCCTAGTGCATACTGGTATGCAACAGGTATTGACCACTTGCAAGCAACCAACTTTCAGTGGACAGGTCAGAACTTCTTCAATGTTAACGCATGGTATAGAAGTATAGCTCAAAACGCTATAAAATAAAAATCAATTTTAACATTGACTCATTGAATTGTCAATGTAGCTTGAAACCGTGGAATGGTAACAGTCCACGGTTTTTTTATGAACAGATTTTAATATGAAAAAAGAATTGAATTATATATAAATACATTGGGAGAATTCCATTGCAAAAGAAAAAGATAATAATCTACTTACTGATCGGATTGTTTGTAATATTGGGAACATTCATCCTAGTGGATGTAACAAAAGACATGGAAGACGAAAGCAACCAATCCCCATTATCACGATCAAAATTCAGTCGAAATGAAACTACCAGAGATGAACGAATATACCCTATGGGAATGGACAACAATATCTGGGATGAGGCATTGACTCCTTTTAATGAAGAAAACAAAAAGTCCTATCTTGAAATTTTAGAAGATCTGAATTCAGGAAAAATCAATTTTGTTTGGGAAGTCTGGGCTATGAGAAATAAATGCCCGAAGGATTATACACCTTCCCAGTGTGATGCAACCATACTTGCCTATATTGATAGAAATTACTCAGGTGCAGATCGAGAGAAATTAAAAGATCTATATACAAGCTATTTCAAATACGAAGATGAGATTCGTAAATTTGAACTCTCCCATGAGATGGATTTTGTTGAAAAATATGAACTCATCCGTGAAAAGAGACGTTCCATTTTGGGTGATGAGAAATCCAAACTCATCTTTGGAATGGAGGAAGCACAGGTTGATTTCATAGAAGGCTCTCATAACTTTATAAAATCTTCCAAGAACATGAACCCTGACGAAAGGGTAAAAAAATATGAAGAACTCAGAAAGAAAACTTACGGTACATATTTTGAAAACATGATGAAGCGGGAAGATCGTTTCGACCATTATAATATTGAAATTCAACTTCGAGAAACCGAAATGGAGGGACTCTCGCCCGAAGAAAAAGAAGCCAAGTTGGGACAACTCGAGGTAAAATACTTCGGAAAAGAAAAGGCTGAACTCATAGCCAAAGCTCGCCAAGAAGAAAAAGCGGAAGAAGAAAAATTCTCACGTATCCAAAAAGAAGAGGATGAACTCCAAAAAAAATATCCCAATCTATCGGAGAAGGAAAGAGAAAAAAAGATCCAAGAGATTCGAGTGAATATTCTGGGAAAAGAGGATGCTGAAATGTACACCAGAAGGATTAAATTCGAAGAAGAAACAAAGAATTTGAATTATTAGAAACAATTCTCT
>JAFIGA010000290.1 GCA_020831715.1 Leptospira sp.
CACAAATTAAGAAAATTTTCCAGATTAAAGAAAAAAAATTACAACGGGTATTTCAGAGAATTTGAGAAAATTGAAGAGTTTTAGGGGTTTGCCATTACTGGCAAATGGGGTGCTGGTTCAATCGGAAACTACCAGCATGCAAGTGCTCACATTCGTTCGCATAGGTTAAAAGACAAGCACTTAGGCGCTAAGGGCTTAAGTTTACTATATAGAACGTTCTATATAGACACTTATTACTGCTTTCAAGACTAAACACCGTCCCGAAACAAGATCAACTTTCACACCAATCCTCTTCCATCCGGGTGGGATTAGGGCGCCCATCCCCTAAATCTTTTTTCCATCTGCGCCTATCCCCGAGATCTGCGGGAACTATTTTTAAGAAAAGACTGCAGGAGATGAAGAGGATTTTAGAGATTTAGGTGGAAGCGGAAACCAACGATAGAGTCAGTTGTGTTGCAGGATATAAAGAGCTTGTCCCAAAACCCTTAATCTCCAGGGATATTTATTTGGAACAGGATATTTGCTCGTATAAAAGGCTCGCAAATAACATGATGTCTCCGGGCGTTTTGAAGCTCGGAGACAAAGGAAAAAAAGGTTTGGGTCAAAAAGACTAGAAAATCAACACAAAAAGATAGGTGTCGAATAAAAAAATACAAACCTCCACTTTTATTCGCCGTCATTAAAAAGGCGGTGAATATCCTGTTACCCAGCACCACATTGCTTCGCAATTGGTGCTGGGTATCTTGTTTCCAAAAAGGGGTTTTGGGACAGGCTATAAATTTTTATTACTCCTTTTTAGATTAAACACTGCTTGAAGCAACATTAACTTTCTTGCGAAGACCCACTTCCACCCAAATCCTCTTCCATCCGGGTGGGATTAGGGCGGGAATCCCCTGAGATCTTTTTTCCTTCTGCGCATATCACCGAGATCTGCGGGAACTATTTTCAAGAAAAGACTGCAGGAGATGAAGAGGATTTTAGGGGATGTGGGTGGAAATGCTTTTTGGATAGATAGGAGGTTTTGTTGATTAACGTTCTATTTATTTTTTTATATTATTACATTAATCAACAACTTACACTACCTAACGTAAAGCAGTATCCACCCCAATCCTCTTCCATCCGGGTGGGATTAGGGCGGGAATCCCCTGAAATCTTTTTTCTCATAAATTATGACTTAAATATTTCAAGACCCATAAGAGAAATAGTTGTCCCCTTGCCTAAAGAAGAGGCTACATCGAGACTACCGCCATGAGCAGTTATCAATTGCTTGCATATGCTCATGCCTATACCAAATCCACGTTCTCCGGACGTTCCCAATTTACTTTCTTGTCGCTTTCCACTAAGTAGATCTCCAACTTGTTCATCCGTCATTCCCATTCCCTCATCTGATATGGAAATTTGTAATTTCCCGTCATTAGCTTTAACCAGAATAAAAATTTGGGAATTTTTTGGACTGTATTTCATAGCGTTTAATAAAATATTGCGAATAACTTCTTTGATTAGATATGGATCAAAAAATGCATGAATGCTATCGGGTAAATTCAATGCAACCGCCTGTGATTTTTCATCAATTTCCTGCTTCATTGATTCTACGATTGAATGAATAAATTCCTGAAGATTAACTTTTTCTTTGGAAAGGGAAAATTTACCATTTTGAAAGCGGTTTAAGTTTAATAGATGTGTAATTGTAGATAAAGATTGGTGTATCATATTTCTGGATGATTTTATAACTTGCTTTTTATCTTCCGGTTCAAATTCCTCATCCTCCAGTAATTCCAGTGCGTTATAGAAGGAGGACAGAGGGGACCTTAAATCATGAGCTACCAAAGAAATTAAGTTATCCTTCCATAAACCGGCATCTTCCGCTTTTTGTTTCTGAATTTTATACTCCTGCGTTCTTACTTCGACTAGTTTTTCCAAATTGCTGGAAAGTTCTTCCACACGATGAAATGCTTTGGCAAATCTCCTGGAAATAAACAGTGATTGAATTAAAACGAATAAGTAAAAACCTACGTGTGCATAATATCCGGTATCAATGAAATTTCTTGTATAAAGAATATCATTTAAAACGAATATAAAAAATACAAGAAAGCCAAACAATGCCAAATAACTGCCTTCTTCTTTTTTAATGGTAGCATTAGAAATTATAATAATACCAAATATTCCTACAATGATTATTAAATACTCAATATAATAAGTAAAATGAGTAAAAATAGAAGAAGGAAGAATGAAAACTAATAATCCTGTGATGAAAAATATTCCAGCCAATGAAGTTGCAAATATTTTATTCGTCTGCCTAGGGAAGATGGAATATAAATAAGCCAATGTAATAGGAATGCCTAGGTAAAAAGCTGAGAATTCAATTCGTAACCCCCAGTCCATAGAAAAATAATCCATACCTAATGCTTTATAAAGAAAATGTTCCCCGGTAACTAAACTTCTAAAACTTAAAATAAAAAGAAATAAACCAAAATAAACTGTAGATTTATCTTTCTTATGCAAAATGTACAATCCAAAATGATAGATAGCCATTATAAAAAAACTTCCGAATATAAAAAAGTCTAAAGCCAAACCATTTTCGCGAAAACGATTAATCTGTTCTTGTTTCCCGATTCTTAAATTTTTCCATAATCCTCCATTTACATGTTGGAAATTACTTACTTGGATTAGTATTTCCAGTTTTTCAACTTGCGGCAAATGTATAGTTTGAGGATAGAGAAAAGCAACCGAATTTTCTGAATCTACTCCCACCTTTCCCACACCTGCTTTGTATTCTCCATTAATAAAGAGCTTGTATGCTGTGGAAACAGTTGGTATATAGAGTGAATAACTTTCCGATGTGTTCAATAATATCTGAAAGTTATATGTTCCGTATCCATGAGAAGGAAGCTTATCATTTGAATTATTGTATGCTTGGTTCCAAGAAGATCCAATTTTAATTAAATTAGATTTACCTTCGGGTGAAATTTTATTTGGATGTATGAATTGTTGCCAATAAAAATCGATTTCCCCTTCCAGGGAAAAAGGCTTATCAAAGTTCCAATTTCTTAAATCTATTTCAGATTGATTGAATCGAGGGATCGGAGAAGATTCCAATCTTCCCCATATTCCCGTAAAAATGAACGTTAGAATTAGCCACTTTTTCATGACTGTTCCATTATTTAATTCACTCAAGCCATGAAAAGTAATTCTTTAGATCAGCTTGTTTTAATTTCTAAGCGTTATCTCTCCAAATTGCACCGCTCCCAATTCGATTGTAGGCTTTAATCCGGGAGATAAATAATGTGAAGTAAATTCACTTGAGGAACGATGATTGATGAATTCGGGAAACTTAGGACTTGGACCGGAAAGAATTTTCTCCTTAATCATAGAGTTGTATTGGTCAAATGTGTTATCCAATGTGTTTGCATTCATCACAACTTCCCACCCCTTCCAAGCAGCAGTTTTTCGAACAGAATCAATCGACGACTTTTCAGGAGAATAGGCATCGGCTCCAACACCATTCTCGGAGATTGTAAAACAACCTTCAGGTGAATTTAGATACAAACTATGATTACCCGGTGTGTGACCGGGCGTATGAATCAAAGCAACACCCGAAGCTATGCTTAGATCACCTTCATAAAGAAATAAATTTTCTTTGGCAACCCCATCAATTCCATCAGGAACATACCATGAAGAGACGGATGGATGGAGATATTCAACCGACTGCCATTCGGATTTTGGAAATACGAATACAGCATTTGGAAACAAAGCATCCAAACTATCAGTTCCCATCAAGGGTCTTAGATCTTGGACATGTAAATGATCGTAAGAAACGTAGTCAATATCTTCTGGAGTCAAGCCATATCTTTTTAATTGCTCTTTGATTGTTCCATATGTTTTTAATACTAACCTTGTTGGAACAAATCCAGGCATTGTTTTTCTAAGTGCAACATAAAAGGGAGCCTGAGCCGATAATTCAGGAAAATAAGGATTGAATAACAAGTTTTTTATTTTACCTTCTATTTCAAATTGAACTAATGTGGCTCTATTATTAAAAAATAAGTAGGGTGCCATTCCACTATAAGAGTAGTGGAAACCGTAAGCGGTTGGGTAAGGTGAGGTGGAGCATGGAAATTGATGAACGGCGATAGGCATTCCCGATTCTATAAATTTATCCCTAACTTTAGGTGCTTCCTTTCTGATTTTTTCCAATTGGTTTAAGGGTATCGATTCTTTTTTGGAACCTTCAAAACCTTTCAATGCTTTGAAAAAATATGTATTTTGCTTGATTAAACTCGATTTTGTTCGCATAATTATTTATATTCCTTTTGTTTCCTCATACCTTTTGACTTTAAAACATTCAATAATACAGAAGATAGCCCCGGAAAGTTATTTCCAAATTTTCCCAATACACCCCTGTAAAATGGAAGGATTATCTCCAAATCTTTGCCGGCAAAAGAATCCAATATTTTTTTTGTAACTTGCTTAGGCTCTAACTGTACACCGGAGAAAGTCAGTGCTGTTTCTTCATAACCCACCTGACTATCTAACATGGGTGTCTTAACCGCATCCGGACAAATGACTGTAACGGAGACAGAATGCTTTTTCATCTCCTGGGCGAAGGCAAGTGTAAATCCCCTAACTGCAAACTTACTGGTTGAATACAAGGATATTCCCGGAATAGGAGCGAGTCCTGCAAGTGATGCAATGTTTACAATATGTCCGGATTTTTGATCTCGCATAATCCGACTAACTAAAGTACACCCCAAGATCAACCCTTTTACATTGATATCGATATGGAAATCTATATCCTTAGTATCAATGTCTGCAACATATCCCGGCTTCAACACACCGGCACATTGAATAAGTCCGTCTAACTTTTGATTCTTACCCGGTAAAAATTCACCGAGTAAAGATTTCCAAGATTTCTCGGATAGAACGTCTAACTCAAAAATTTTTACATTTTCCAAACCTTTGAATTCTATCATGGAAGCTTTTTTCAAGTCAGCTGCAAATACATTTGCCCCTTTACTCACCAAGGATTGCACAGTATCTTTTCCAATACCACCACCGGCACCGGTAACTATTACATTCTTTTTATTAAATGAATAATGATTGAATATTCCCAATTTTGACTCCTTTTTTTCACTTATAACTTCCAACCCGTGGATCAATTTTTAGATAATTTGTATAAATTGCAAGTGTTTTTTATTGAATGATTGTTCGAAAAAGAAAAAAAACCGGAAAAATTTCTAAATTATTCACAGCGAAACAACGTATCTGCTGTTTCAAATCATTCTTAAAAAAAATGATTTGATCTATCTTTATCGGATTCTAATTTGGAGAGGGGAATTTAAAACTAAATGCTTATAGCTGTATTTTCGGGAATCATTGTTTCATTTTTACTCTTATTGACAAAAAACTTTTGGCACGGGAAACGAGCCATTTTAATATCAATTCTTCCTTTGAGCTTATTTGCTTACTTTTTATCGTTTTTAATTGTAGGTATAGAACAGCCTGTTCGCTTTTCTTATGCTTGGATCCCTAGCTTGGGAATTAACTTAGATTTTCATTTAGATGGGCTTTCGATGATCTACGCCCTTTTGATCACAGGCATTGGAAGTTTGGTATTTCTATATTCCTCATCCTATATCCATCATTACGAAGCTAGATTCTATGGATTCATGTCTCTATTTATGTCCGCCATGTTAGGTATGGTTTTGTCGGACAATATGATTGTATTTTTTATATTCTGGGAATTGACCAGTATTAGTTCGTTTTTTCTGATTGGATTTGACCGAGAAAACGATCTTTCTCGAAAGTCGGCGGTTGTCGCCCTTGCTATTACGGGTGGTGGCGGGTTGTTTCTTTTCATGGGTTTGATCTTTTTGGGAACTATAACGGGAAGCTATTCCTTTCAAAACTTGGCAAATTATGTAAATGAGATCAAATTCCACCCCTATCATAGTTTAATTCTAATATTCGTATTACTGGGTGCATTCACAAAGTCAGCGCAATTTCCCTTCCAATTTTGGCTACCCGGTGCAATGAAGGCACCAACTCCTGTTTCGACCTACCTCCATTCTGCAACCATGGTAAAAGCCGGTATCTACCTACTTGCCAGACTCACTCCTTCCTTGGGCAATGAGTATTATTGGAATACCACTCTACTCGTGATCGGTGGACTTACCATGGTGATTGGTGCAGTTCGTTCTATATTTCACACAGATTTGAAGAGTATATTAGCATACACTACTATATCGGCTTTGGGAATTTTGGTTTTTCTCATTGGTATGGGAACCAAAGAAGCCTATACAGCGGCAATGGTGTTCATTTTGGTACATGCCTTCTATAAAGCAGGTTTCTTCTTGGTCACCGGAATCTTGGATCATAAAACCGGGACTAGAGATATCACCAAACTGAGAGGTCTGGGTAAATTATTTCTTCCTGTGGCTATTGCCGGATTGCTCCTTTCCATTTCCAATGCGGGAGCACCACCTAGTTTTGGATTTGTGGGAAAAGATTTAATTTATGAGGCTGCTTTGGCGGGCAAATACTCCGAAAGCATGATCATTCTCATTCCTTTTGTAACAAATGTATTCTTGATTGTTGCCGGTTTTCTGGTAGGGATTCGTCCCTTTTGGGGAACTCCCATTTTGGATACTTCCCAGTTCAAGAAACCTAGTCCTTTTCTATGGGCTCCACCTCTTCTATTGAGTTTTATGGGTATTCTTTTTGGTTTCTTTCCACATCTATTAGAGAATACACTCATACAACCTGCCCTTTCATCCTTCAAAAAACCCGATCCCAATTTGCATTTGGCACTATGGCATGGAGTGGGACCTGTATTGTTTTGGAGTTTGGCAACTTTAGCTGTAGGTTCTATTATCTATTTCTTTTGGAAACCCAAAAACGAAATCAGTGAAACAGCTTCCTCATGGGATAGATTTTCACCTAGCCGAATCATTACGGAATCAGGAATTGGTTTTGAAAAGTTCTCTTATAAATTCACCCGATTTTGGATGAATGACCATCTTCGCTACTATGTGATTACCATTTTGGTTTTTCTCACCTCACTTTTGGTTTTCTTTGAATTCTACATTGGAAGCGGATACCGAGATCTTGCCATTGATGTTTCCCAACTTTCGGAAGTTACCTACTATGAGTTTGGAATCCTTGTCTTGCTTTTGGTTGCAATTGGCATAACGGTAGTGACTCGCTCTCGGTTATTTGCCATTGCATCCTTGGGTATTGCAGGGCTTGCCATCTGCCTGGTTTTCGTGTTCTACTCGGCACCGGATCTTGCCATGACTCAATTCTCCATCGATACCTTAACGGTTGTCTTATTTGTCTTAATTCTCTATCGCCTACCTAAATTTAGAGAATACTCAAGTAGGATAACTCGAATTCGAGATGGAATTCTTGCTCTTACTGTAGGTGGGCTTATCACTGTGATCCTTCTCCAAGTCCTGCAACTACAGACCGATAAGGCGATTACTGATTACTACTTAGAGAATGCTTACAAACTAGCAAAAGGAAAAAATGTTGTGAATGTGATCTTAGTGGACTTTAGAGGAATGGATACCATGATAGAAATCATTGTTCTTTCCATGGCGGCAGTTGGTGTTTTTTCTCTTCTCCAATTCAAAAGAGATTCCGGCGAGGAGGGAAGCCTATGAAATCATTGATCCTAAAAACTGCTTCGGAGTATTTACTTCCGTTGCTTTTGTTGTTTTCTGTTTTCATCCTCATGAGGGGACATTATGAACCCGGTGGGGGGTTTGTGGGAGGACTGATTGCCTCCATTGCTTTGGTATTGCATTTTTTTGCTAATGGAGAAGAGAAAACCAGGAAATTTCTCCATATTCATCCGGGGATTTTCATTCCCATCGGGCTCTCTCTATCATTAGTTAGCGGGTTCTTGCCTTTATTCATAGGTAGCCCCTTCATGACCGGACTCTGGATTCCCGATCCCTTTCCTGTGATTGGAATGGTGGGAACAGCCCTGTTCTTCGACATTGGAGTCTATTTCGTGGTTGTGGGCGTTACTTTGACGATTATTTTTACCATTGCGGAGAGTGTTTAGTGGAACTATTACTTTCTATTATGATCGGCTCCCTCTATGCCAGTGGAATCTATATGCTACTCAGAAGAAGTATGGTCAAGATGATCATTGGATTGATTCTCCTGGGCAATGGTGTCAATCTACTAATCTTTCTTTTGGGGGGAGTTTCCAAGGGTAAGCCCCCTATTCTTTCGGCTAAGTTGGAAAATTTTGCCGACCCGGTTCCGCAAGCCCTAATACTAACAGCTATTGTGATTAGCTTTGGTTTGCAGGCATTTGCCATTGTTTTGGTTCAAAAGGTTTACGAAGTATTGAAAACAGATGATTTGGATATGATACAAAAATTGGAGGGGGATCTGTGAACGAAACTATTTTATTTCTCCCCATCCTTCTTCAACTTGCCACTGCTGTCTTGATACTTTTTTTCTGGAACCATATTCAATCCCAGAAACTCATAAGTATCTTTTCCAATCTGGCAACCTTCTTTCTCGCTGGGTTGTTGCTTTTTGCACCTGCTTATTCCGAAAGTATGTTCGTTCAAGCAGGGAACTGGATGCCACCCTTTGGTATTAGCATCGTAGCTGATACTTTAACCAAAGTAATGGTAGCGCTAACAAGTATCGTTGGACTGGCTGTTTCGGTTTATTCCTATGTGGGAATCGGAAACAGCAGAGCTCGGTATGGATTCTACCCTTCTTTTCATTTTCTAATCATGGGACTTATGGGTGCATTTCTTACGGGAGATATTTTTAATCTATATGTATGGTTTGAAATTGTAATCATTTCTTCATTTGTCTTGGTCTCACTCGGTGCAGACAAGGAACGATTGCAAGCATCCATTCCTTATGTATCCATGAATTTATTAGCTTCAGTCATTTTTCTGACAGGAATTGGAATTTTATACGGACTCACCGGATCTCTTAATATGGCAGATCTTTCCATACAAGTTGCCAATATCGAAAATAGATCTTTGGTTCAAGTCTGTGCCGTATTCTTCATAGTAGGCTTCGGAATGAAGTCAGCCGCTTTCCCCTTGTATTTTTGGTTACCCTCTTCCTACCACACACCCCCTTCTGCAATAGCATCTCTGTTTGGTGGATTGCTGACAAAGCTGGGAATCTATGCACTGATTCGAGTTTTTACTCTGATCTTCATTCCGGACTTCGCCCTCTCCACCCTATTAGAGTGGATTGCAGTTCTCACTCTTTTTACGGGAGCTGTAGGGGCTCTCATTCAGACCAATCTAAGAAAGATGTTTTCTTATATCATAGTCTGCCATATTGGTTTCATGCTAGCGGGTCTTAGTTTGCATACGAATACATCATTAACCGGAACCATCTACTATCTCATTCATGATATTCCGGCAAAGGCAAATCTTTTCCTCATAGCCGGCTTAATCTATAGACTTACGGGATCTTATTACTATAAGGATATGGGAGGATTGCAAAAAAGCCATCCCCTACTTTCTTTTATTACGGCAGTTGCTTTGTTTTCGGTAGCAGGCATTCCTCCTCTATCGGGATTTTTTCCCAAGATTTTTCTGTTTAGATCGTCTCTGTATCTTTCAGATCCCTTGACTGTATCGATGATACTAGCGAGTTTTCTGACATTGTTTTCTTTTGCCAAGATGTGGAAGGAAGTCTTTTGGAAGGAACATCCAACCGGAAAAGAATTAAATATGAATTTTACCCCATCTCAGTGGATTTTTACGATGCTTCCCATTTTATTTCTACTGGCAATTTCTTTGTTTATTGGTTTGGGAGCAGAATACATTACAAAGATAGCTCAAACTATCTCAGGTGAAATCTTGGATCCGAACATCTACATTGATACAGTTTTCCCAAAAGGAGGTAGTTTCTAATGAAAAAGCAATTGCTTATGAATCTTCTTTTGGCATTGATTTGGGTTTCTCTTACTGGAAAATTTTCCGTTGTGAATTTTAGTTTTGGATTGTTTCTGAGTTTTCTTTTGCTTTGGATCTCAACAAGAGATGAAGAAGAAAGAAAGTATTTTTCCAAACTACCTAAATTAATATCTTTTTTCTTCTATTTCTTATATGAATTGGTAAAAGCGAATCTAGAAGTGGCATACGATGTGATCACTCCCAAGTTCTATATGAAGCCCGGAATTATTTCTGTTCCACTCGATGCCAAGACGGATCTCGAAATCACCCTACTTGCCAATCTCATCACTCTAACACCGGGAACCTTGAGCTTGGATGTATCGGAAGATCGAAAGTTTCTTTTCGTCCATGCCATGTATATTACCGATAGAGATGAATTCATTGCCTCGATTAAAAATGGATTCGAAAAGAGATTATTGGAGCTTACTCGATGAGTTTATACGATTACCTTTACTTAGTTATTTTTCCGGTTCTCATGATTTCCGTATTTTTGGTTTTTATTCGTTTCTTGAAAGGACCCGGAATCCAAGACAGGATCGTTGCCTTGGATTTAATCATTACGATTGGAATTGGTATCATTGCCATTTTCAGTATCATATCAAACCAATATACTTTTTTGGACATTGCGATGATATTTGCCCTGATTGCCTTCTTGGGAACCATTGCATTTTCTTATTATTTGGTTAAGCGAGGAAAAAATGACTGATATACTCATCATTGTTTTAAGTACATTGGGTGCGGTTTTTGTTTTACTTGCAGGAGTGGGAATACTTCGTATGCCGGACTTTTATTTAAGAATTTCTGTTACAACCAAGGCAGGAACTCTGGGAGTGGGTCTTATTCTTATTGCCAATGCTTTTTATTTCCAGGAAACCTCTGTGACTTCGAGGGCTCTTGCGATTGTTGTATTTTTAATTTTAACTGCACCCGTTGCGGCTCATATGATTGGGCGAGCGGGTTATCTTACAGGTATGAAGTTGTGGGATAAATCAGTTGCCGATGAAATGAAGGATACAATTAAGAAATAAATTGTAGAGTGCACATAGCATTCTTTGAGCCTCTATGCTTTTTATTCGTAGTTAGTTATCTGGTGAAACTGTCCATGGTTTCTCTTCCATGAGGATGAAGTGTGGGCAAGAATTCTTCTTCTGATATATTCAAGCCATCTCTTTTTAACTTTTGGAAATACTTTCTAAGTGGCATGAGTGATCCTCTTGGATTATCTGCCAATATAGAATCTCTCCATACCATCAAAAAGTCTAAATTTTCTTTTTGTTCGTCGGGGGCTTTTTCTAGCCAGGATATTGCTTCTTGGTACATCTGCCTTTCGTAGTAGCCAAGTCCAATGAAGTAATAAGAATATTTCTTGATACCGGGAGATAGGTGCATTGCTTTTCCGTAATCAATGAGTTCCGACCAACGTCCTGCATCCAAGCATAACTCAGCCATGGTGAGAAGAGACTCTTCATCAAATGGAAGAGTTTGTAAAACTTTTTGTAGATAAAATTCAGCAGAATCGTAATCCTTCTTGAATAAGAAATATTTTCCCAACTCTTGCCATGAATACAATTCGTATCCGGAAATTTCCGAAACAGCCTCCAATAACATCCCTCTTTCATCCCATCGGTTGTCTTTTTGAAGAATATCCAAATACACTTTGAACTCATTAAGACTGATACGATTTCGGGTTACCCAATTTCCGGTCACTTTTTTAGCTTCGGAGTATTCTTCTAATATGAAATACAAGTGTATTAGATTGATAAATGGTTCTTTGGTTTTGGGTCTTTCTCGCAATAACTCCAAAAAACCTTGTTCCGATATTTCTATTTTACTTTCTTTGGAAGCCAAAATAAAGTAATTATTTCTATCTTCGAAATTCAGGGATTCCAAATTTTTCCTAAGAAGCCGATAGTTTTGCAGATCGTTTCTTGAATCTTCCAATTCATTTGTTGGAATGAATTTACTTTTCATAAAGAGAAATTGGGAGTTCTTTTGGAGATCTTCCGCTTTTCGAATAGGAAAACTACAATTCGCAGGGTAGTAAAAAACTCCTAATATTAGAAATATTTTTATAAATATTCTTTTCATTTATCCTGGGACTCAACATTTGCTTTCTTGGCATAAACCAAATACTTCATTGCTTTCTCAGAATCACCCTGAAATAAATAGAGCAAGCTCAGATCCATTGCATCCTGGGGATCCGGTGGTGTGAAATCATCCGGGTTTTCCTTGGAAAGTTCCAACTTGGTTCTGAACTCATGAATTTTGGCTTTGGTTTTTTTGGCAAGATTTTCGACATGCTCTTTGATTTCGGGATCTCCACCTGAGAGTGATTTTTTCACACTGGATTGAAAATCCAAAAAGCCTGTGTCTTTTTTCACTAGCTCGGTTAGCTCATTCAAGCTTTCTTTATAATTTCCTTGTTTAGCTAAAATATCGGTTCTGAGTATTTTAAGATTTTTATCGTCCGGATAGAAATTTAAATACTGATCCACCATTTTAAGGCTTTCTGAATACATTCCTTTGTCATAGTAAAACACTGTTAATGCTCCTAATGCGAATTTATTTTTTGGATCAATTTTGTATGCATTGGTAAGATATATTTCTGTTTGTTTGT
>JAFIGA010000291.1 GCA_020831715.1 Leptospira sp.
CTCTAAATACTCCTAGAATTTGTAAAATCCCATAACAAAGTATTACACCCGAAACATGAAGGTTTAATTTATTGGATGGATTGGAGCCGGATAAATATGTAGCAAGCAACAAAATGAAGAATAGGGATACTAAGGGAATTAAAAGAAAAGGATTATATAACTCTCGATCATAGAATTCAGGTTTGTAAAATGAAGAGATTAAAAGAACAATTATTACAAGAAGTAAAGTTATTAAAGAGGCTAAAATATAAAATCCGAATTTTTTATCAAAAATCAATGTTCTTAAATCAAAAAAATTAGATTTAAATATTGCATAACCTATGATTACCATTGGAACAAAATTGAATAATCCCAATGGATAAATTTCTATGCCTGACATTGACGGAACATTACTGGAAATCAGTAATGAAATTAATATTCCTCCAATAATAATCAACTTGTTCGGATCTTTATCTAATGGTTTGTAGAAGTGAATTATAATACCAGGAATGCAAATTATTAAAAATAATATCAGGCATATGACACCCCAAATTTTTATTGGCAAAGTAGTGACAGGGTAGAGCCCAAAAGGAAATTGAAACCATTCTCCACTAAATGCTTGATTAGTTATCGTAAGGTATACGCAATAAAGTCCGTAAAGAATCAAGATAGAATTGATTATTCGAAATATTTTAAACCTTTTGTGCGTAGCAATATAAAATAGTTCAGTGAGGCTTGGAACGGTAAAAAAGACTACCCAATATGTGTAATATTGAATTTCAAAAATGGCTTCTTTAGATTGAATTACCGCTCTCAAACTCAAAATAAAGGATAAAATTGAGAAAGTAAAAAAGAAAGCTGCGAATGAAAGATAGTCGTAGTTTTTTGATTTCTGAAAGAACGCCCTTAAGCAAAAAAAACAAATGAACAGTCCAATAAAAAAAGTCAGAAAACCCGGTATTGCATAGGGTAAATGCAACCAAAAATACTGAATATTATCCGAAACGATTGTTTCTATTGGTAATCTTTCTAATTGCACTCTGTCCATGGAATAATAAAATATGTATAAAGTTTATATGAATTTGTTCTTTATTAAAGTCCATAAAAAAAAAGGAATTTAGCCCAATAGTTCGGAATTTCTTCTTGCACAATCATTTGATTCTTCTAGTGTATGTAGTATCAATCGAGATTAATTTATATGAAAGAGTTAGGACAATATACAGATATGCTATCATCCATACCGGTTGGTATCTATATTTTGTCTTCAGAATACAAATTTTTATATGTAAGTCCCGTTTGGGAAAGTTTAAACGGAATTTCATCGAATGAGGTTATTGATAATCCTCATCTTGCGTTTGAAATAATCCATCCTCATGATTTAGCCAATTTTAAAGCAAAACTTAAAAATTCCATTCATACAATATCGAGCTTTGACATAGAAGTAAGATTCATTAAAAATGACGAAATCAGATGGATGCGGTTGAATTCCAATCCATCAAAAAATGAGTCAGGAGAGTGGGTATGGTTCGGTGCACAAACAGATATAACCGAAAAAAAAGAAATGGAATCATCCTTGATTGAATCCAAACTCATGCTTGATAAGGCAATAGAAAAATATAAACGAGCTAACGAAGTTAAATCAGAATTCCTCACAAATATGAGTCATGAAATACGAACTCCCTTGAATGGTATCATGGGCTTTACCAGTCTTATGAAGACTACGGCAATGGATTCCATGCAGCAGGAATATATAAATCTTATTTCGGATTCATCCAAATCACTATTAAGGATTGTTCAAGATATATTGTTATTTAACGAAATACAGTCCGGCGAGGTTTCAATTCCCTACGAGTTTGTTTCAATTAGAAAATTGTTACAAAAATTACAGAAACAATTTTCGATAAACGCGGAAAAAAAGAATATAGGTTTAGAATTTATTATACCTCATGATTGTCCTAGCCAATTGTATATATCAGAATCCAAATTCAGCAAAGTCCTTGAGCATTTATTAGACAATGCGATTAAATTCACACATCAAGGAAATGTAACTCTAACTATGGAGTGGACTCCTAATTTCAACTATACGGCTGGGGATTTTACTTTTCATATCAAAGATACCGGAATAGGAATTAGGGAAGAACATTTGCCGCTATTGTTTAAGCCATTTACTCAAGTTGATTCTTCTATGACAAAACGATATCCCGGAACAGGTCTTGGTTTAATCATTTGTGATAGCTTGGCTAAATTATTGAATGCTGAAATTACATTAGAATCCATAGAAAACCAAGGCTCTTGTTTTTCTATCTCATTTGAAACTAAAATTACAAATGAAACAAACAAAGATGTTGCTCCTGAAATTTCCATATCCAACCCTAGTTCAACTCTTGGAAAAATTCGATTTTTGGAATCAAGCCCAACGATTCTAATAGCTGAGGATGTGGATATCAATCTCTTATATGTTCGTAGATTGGTTAAAAAATTTGCCCCGAACTCAAATATTCTCGAAGCCAGGAATGGTCGTGAGGCATTGGGTTTCATAAATCAATACTATCCTGATTTAATCTTGATGGATATTCAGATGCCCGAAATGGATGGGTTAGAGACTGCTAAAATTATTAGAGAAAGCGAAGATGTAGGAAAAAGGAATATACCAATCATTGCTCTGAGTGCAGGAGTTCTGCAAGAACAAAAAGACGCCTGTCTTAAATCAGGTATGAATGGATTTTTACCCAAACCAATTGACTCTCAAGAATTCAATGAAATTCTAACTAAATATCTTATTCCCCAGTAAAAGCCTTGTAAACTATCAACGTAAATTAAATTTTCTTATTCAGGTGATACTCGTGTGATTCTCTTAGATTGGTAAAGAAATAGATCGATTCTTTTGTGTGAAAGAATGCAGGAGATGTTTCTAAGACAACCAACCTCGACCCAATGTATTTGTAGATGATCTCCGCATACACCCCATGGAATAGATAGATTTTATGAAAGTCTGAAATAGCCGAAGCCAATACAATATTTTGCCTAGTAAGGTATCCGGGAATCAATCGAATCAGCGGATCTAATTTTCGAAGTTTTTTTGTTATGCTCAGGCATTCCTTGTAGATGCCGGGTAGTTCTTCTCGGTTGATTCTCTGTTGGAAGGAGAGAATCCTAGTATTAGAGCCTGCCATGAATACTGTTTTTTCTTCCGGCTTTAGCATCCATTTGGGCATAGGAACCGACTCATAGAGAGATTTCGAGAACATTTCTTCCGATAGTTCTTTCACTCGAAAGTAGGATTCATCCAGCTCATAGGATACCAATAAGAAGAAGGTTGCTCCTTCCGGTTTGGTCAATTTATCTTCTATTGGCACTAACTTCGACATATATTTTTAGAATACTAAGATCCCGTTATACTGATTCCATCCAAAAGTAGAGCAGGAGCCCAAATGGATTTTCCCAATAGTTCTCTTTCTTTCGATACTGCTGCTATTTGATCTTTTAAAATGTTAAAAATATTACCGGCAATTTGGATTTCTTTTACAGGAATCTTTTCTCCCTTTTCCAGAAGGAAGCCACCTTTGATCACACCGGAAAAATCTCCCGAAGAACCACTGCTAGATCCTGAAAAACGATTCACCCAGATTGCTTTTCCATCGGGATTTTTCATGGAATCCATGGAATCCTTACCCGGCAGAATTTCGAGAGCTTTTGCCCCACAGCCGGGCGTGGAACCGGAGCCCCCGGTTGCAAATCCATTGGACGAAGGAAGCCCTGCTTTTTTTGCTTCATAGTGATTGTAAAAATAATTTTTCAAAACACCGTTTTCTACGATGGGGAGTTTTTGGGTATTTTGTCCTTCTCTATCGAAGGAGGTGCAAGTTGCAATCTCCGGATTGGTTGGATCCGAAACAATCGAGATCTGTGGATTCAAAACAGCTTCGCCAATTTTGCCTTCCATCTTGCTTCGTTTCATACGAATGCCGGTTGCGGATAAAGAACCAATGAAGCCTCCCAAAAGAAAGGAAAAAATTGCCGAAGGAGGCAGATATAGATAGCCTTTGAAGCCGGGAATGGTTTTGGCTCCGAGGCCATTCATACAAGATTTTAAAAACTCATAGTACTTTTCTTGGAAATGCTCTTTGTATTCTTTCGGTGACCTACCAAATGCTGACTCCGCATCGAAACTCCCTATATCGTCTCCATCGATTGCCATTCCCATATAAGAACTGGATAGGGAAGAACCGGCTTCCGAACGAAAGATTCCCTTGGTAGTTCCAATTGCTTTGAGGGAATAACTAAGACTGGCATCAGCCGAATCCAGGCTTACTTTTGAATATTCTTTTTCTCGAATGGATAAAATCTCTTTTGCCGTCTCCAATACTTTATCAGGATCATAATTGAAAAGACTCTCTTCCAAATGATCTATGGGTAATGTCTGTGAAGAAGGAGCGGGCGGCAATTCCAAAGCATCATCCGGTGTATTCTGCGACTTGGCAAGAGACGCCGCTTCCAGGACAGAGGAAAATAAATCTTTTGTGTCATTGGTCGTGACAAAACCCTCACATCCATTTTCAATGACTCGGATCCCGTAAACTGTTTCTTCATAGGTTTCATAGGTCTGAATATCATTTTTTTCTATAGTGACAGATGCTCCATTACCATAGCCTGCAAAAATTTCAACCTGTGCTAGTTTGTTTTTATGACAGGTATCAATGGTTGCTTGGATGTTATCTGAGATTTTCTTTCTTTTGGCTTCGAATTCCTCTCTTGTCATCTAAGATTTCACTCCACCAAGCATTGCTTTGGTTCTCACATAGGGTCCACCTGCGTCTACTTTTGCCGGCTGTCCTTTTCCACAGTATCCGGAACCCAGATCCCACTTAAATTCCTTGGATACCATATCTACTTGGTTTAATACATCAAAGGCTAGCCCTGATACAGTTACACCTTTTAAAAGTTTGGTAATCTTGCCATTTTCTATTCGATATGCTTTTTGTGCGGCAAACATAAACTCACCCGTAGAATCCGCCTGTCCATTTCTTGCACCTTCCAGATAGTATCCATCTTGAGTGGAAGCAATCATCTCTTCCAGGTTGGAATCCCCCGGATGCAAATAGGTATTCCTCATTCGGATTAAGGGTTGGTCGCTGTATTCCCATGCCCTTGCGGAACCTGTGGGTTTAACGCCAAATATTGCAGCTGTTTCTCTGTTATGTAGATAGGATTTTAAAATACCATTTTCGATGATGGTAGTATTTTCCGTGAGAATTCCTTCGTCATCAACAGGTAAGCTTCCTCCTGCACCCTCATAGAATTCGGAATTTCCACTGTCCGAAAGCGTGACAAGAGGGGATGCAACCTTTTGACCGATTTTGCCCTTGGCAACAGAACCCGACAAAACAAAATCAGCTTCCACTGTATGCCCAATGGCTTCGTGGACAAGGAGACCTACAATGGATGGGCTTAGAATAACGGTTGTTTTCCCACCCTCAGGGAATTGAGAATCCAATAGGTCAAGTGCTGTTTTGGAGGCAGATTCTCCCAATTCAGTAGCCGACTTATCTCGAAATAGACAATCCCACCCACCGGTAACGCCGATGGATTCGGATCCGGTTTCTAGATTTCCGTCTTTGGATGCCGTTGCCGAAATTCTGAATTCCGGACGAACCAGAGAATATTGAACATCGACTCCGTCGGTTGTAACAATTGCTTTTTCTTCAAAGATTTCCGAATAACCAACTCCCACCGATTGCAATAGGGAAGAATGCTTGGATGTTTTCAATTGATTCGAAAGTACCAGGTCGATTTTTTCTTCGACTGTTTTGTTTTTCAATTCATCAATCCCTTTTCCTACGAAGTTTCCTACGGCAAAATTTCCTTTTGCAAGGGACTGGATTTTATCTTTACGAAAACTACCGGAGCTCTTGGCTGATTTTCTGGCATTGGCAATGGCATTTTGAATGCTAGCTTTTTCCGTCTCGGATGTGAAAGCGAATCCCCAAGTTCCATCACATAACACGCGAACACCGACACCGGATCTTTTTTTTACCGAGGTGTTTTCAATTCGTCCATTTTGTGCATAGAAACTTCTGGATTCTTTGTTGTGCCATCTGAGCTCTACAAAATCCTCTTGGTTTTGGATCATATCTTGTAATAATTCTTTCATTGTTTATCTTCCTATCTTCTAATTTTACGATCAAAATAATCGAGAAGGATTCGACTCAGCCATCTGCCTTCCGGAACTTGGGGACTCTCTTCTGTTAGAAAGCCAACATGTCCGCCTTTTTTGGTAAATACGGTGTGAATATTGGGAAATCTATGCCAGGGAACTTCATGCCAAACCTTGGATGGAACGACCGGATCATCTTCTGCATGAATTACAATTCCTTCATTTTTAATATTGGGAATGAAATTTATAGAAGAACATTTGGCATAATAGTCCAGAACACCTTTGTAACCACTGAGTGGTGCTGTAACAAAATCATCAAAGTCAAAAAATGTCTTGGATCTTGCGGCTCTTTCTTCCAGTTCCGGGGGGAACCTAAAAATACCCGAACGGACTTTCTTATGCAATGTGTCCAGAAAATGCTTTCTATAAAATTTGGTTCGAGGGGAATCAATGAATTCGCAGGTTTTCTTTAGATCGAGTGGGGGAGATACCGCTGAAAAATACTGTGCAATATGTCTTCTCTTTTCTCCAAAATACTTCAAAACCAAATTAGCGGATAGAGAAAAGCCGGATACTATAAGGTTCTTGGTAAAATGAGTTTCCATATATTGAAGGACTTTTTCTAGATCCTCCGACATACCAGAGTTATATGGCTTCTCTGCATAGCCCCAGCCTATTCCACAGGTTCTCATATTCAATCGAACTACTCCATACCCTCTTTCCAATGCATTCTTAGCTGTACTGATCATATAATGGCTCTCGGAACTTCCTTCCATTCCATGAATCAGAAGGATATACCATCCATTCCAATTTTTAGGGTAGGGAGTTTCGAACCATTCCAATGGTGGGTTGTGCTCCATCACCAATAAATCTCGAGTCCCATCTTTTAACGGTAGATAGATGTCTTCGCAGAAATATTTCTTGCGAAGAGTATTCTCCGGTGGGAAAAGAGCGTTGTAGATTGTCTGTAGGTGCTTTCCACCTAGAAATCGTCTTGGTCGAAAGCCATCCATAACTATACTACGTCTATTTTGTCCGCTTTTAGATCAGCTATTCCATAGGCAATTGCCTCATCAGCATCCATGTAGTAGTCACGATCTGTGTCTTCCCACATTTGCTCATAGGACTTACCACATGCTTCTGCAAGAATTTTTGTTAGCTTTTCTTTGGTTTTCATGATTTCTTCGGCATGGATTTGGATGTCGGTTGCGGGAGCAACAATCTGACCACCAATAGCCGGTTGGTGAATCATTACCTTTCCACTGGGCCATACATATCTCTTTCCTTTTTCTCCTGCCGCCAAAAGCAAAGATCCCATGGATGCAGCCATCCCCATACAAACAGTGATTACAGGAGATGAAATCATCTGCATTGTATCATAGATACACATTCCCGAGGTGATCACACCGCCGGGGCTGTTGATGTAAAAAGTGATTGGTTTACCCGGCTCAGTCATTTCCAGATAGAGTAATTTATTTACGATGTCTTTAGCCGAGTCGTCCATAACAGCACCCCATAGAAAGACCTTACGCTGTTCGAGAAACTTTTTTTGGATGTTTTTATCGCTCATCATTCCGCTTATGAGTTCTTTGATGTCACTGCCTTCATCTTCTTCGTTTCTATGAAACATTTGTTTATTTCCTTGTTTAAAATTCATATTAATCCTTTGTTTGTTTTTCTTTTTCTTCTAAATTATCAAAATTACCTGAGTTTTCATCATTGTTTATAATGTCAGTTTCGTCCTCGGATTTCTCCGGTCTCATTCGCCAGTAAACTCCCAGGATAAGAAAAATAGAAAAACTAATATGAAAGACTCGAAGCACATCCAATGGAGGGATTTTTTCTCCGGAGGGACCATCTTCCATGAGTCTTTTCCAGAAGTTTTTCTTATCTCTATCTTCTGATTCATTAGACCCCTCTTCTTGTAAAAATTTCAAGATATGGGAATCGCTTCTCATTAGATAGTATTTTCTAGCCTCTTTTTCGAGCAATCGAGATTCATCCAAATTTATCTTCTTTCTCTCACTGAGATTCTTGTTTTCTTCCTGAATTCTTTCCAATTCAAACTGTGCTTGAGTTAATGATTTTTTCAATTCCTCCCTCTCCAAGTATCCCTTATTTCCCAAAAGAATCTGGTAACTCAAGAAAGAGAGAAAAATTAAAAATAGAACAGTTTTTCCTCGAAAGCTCAAATACCTATCTCAAGTTAAAGAAAGTATCCCTTCCTCTATAAACTGCCTCTTTTCCCAGAATCTCTTCAATTCTAAGCAATTCGTTGTATTTTGCTATACGATCCGTTCTGGACAAGGAACCTGTCTTGATCTGACCTGAATTCATAGCCACAGCAATATGGGAAATGGTTGCATCTTCCGTTTCACCGGATCTATGGCTGACAACAGATGTGTATTTTGCTTTTTTTGCCATTTCCATAGCAGATAGAGTTTCTGTTAGTGTTCCAATTTGGTTCACTTTGATAAGAATGGAATTGGCAATGCCTTTTTCGATTCCTTCGCTCAGCTTCTTTATGTTTGTAACAAATAAATCGTCACCCACATTTTGAATGCGTCCATTCAATTTATCGCTGAGAATCTTCCATCCTTCCCAATCGTTTTCATCCAATCCATCTTCAATGGTGATGATCGGATATTTGGAGATTAGTTTGTCGTAATAGTCTACCATTTCTGAAGAACTGAATTCTTTGTTTCCTTCCGCTTCCAATACATACTTCTTCTTGGTCTTATCATAGAACTCAGAAGCGGCGGCATCGAGTCCGATCAAGATGTCTTTTTCGGGTTTGTATCCTGCTTTCTCAATGGCTTCGAGGATTACATCGATCGCCTCAGCATTGGAATTTAAGTCCGGGGCAAATCCTCCCTCATCACCCACAGCAGTGTTGAGTTTCTTGCTATGCAAAACAGACTTTAACGAGTGAAAGACTTCAGTTCCCATACGCAATGCTTCTTTAAAACTGGGTGCACCTACAGGTAGGATCATAAATTCTTGGAAGTCGATTGTATTGTCTGCGTGTTGCCCACCATTGATGATGTTCATCATAGGAACGGGAAGTTCTTTTCCGAAGGTTCCACCGATATAGCGGAATAGGGGAAGCTTGGTATGGATTGCTGCCGCCTTCGCTACAGCAAGAGATGCTCCAAGAATTGCATTGGCTCCCCAGTTTTTCTTGTTATCGGATCCATCCCCATCGATCATTGCTTGGTCTATGAATGCTTGTTCTGTCGGATCCATACCGATAATGAGTTTGGATATTTTTGTGTTTACATTTTCTACAGCTTTTTGAACACCTTTGCCCAGGTATCTTTTTTTGTCTCCGTCTCGGAGCTCTACAGCTTCATGCTCTCCTGTGGAGGCACCACTGGGAACACATGCTCTACCTAATGTTCCATCAGTTAAAATGACATCCACTTCAACTGTGGGATTTCCTCTTGAGTCTAGTATTTCTCTTCCACGAACTTCGCTGATTTTTACCACTTAGTTATTTCTCCTATTAGAATAGCGTATATATAATTCCATGAAACCGCATTTCGACTAATTATTCCAGGATTTTTTTGTTTCCTTGGCTTGGTATTGTCAAAAATTGTACATAGGCAGGGACTATTTGGACGACAGGCAGCTTTATACACGAAATTTTTCTATCATAGCCCATGTGGATCATGGTAAATCCACCTTGGCAGACCGACTTTTGGAAATTGGTCTCGTAACCAATGACCGAACCAAAAAAGACCAGATCCTAGACTCCATGGATATTGAGAGAGAGCGGGGAATTACCATCAAGGCGAACAATGCATCCTTTGATTATCTTGCCAAAGACGGACATCTCTACCATCTCAATCTAATCGATACTCCGGGTCACGTAGACTTCAACTACGAAGTGTCAAGATCCTTACTTGCCTGTGAAGGTGTTCTCTTGATTGTGGATGCGAGCCAAGGCGTGGAAGCACAGACCTTAGCCAACCTTTATCTTGCCATGGAGTTGGATCTTCGCATCATTCCTATTCTCAACAAAATTGATCTTCCCTCAGCTGATATTGAAAAAATGAAAAACCTAATTGAGGAGTCTCTCGGCTTGGATTCAGAGGAGGCAATTCCTATATCGGCGAAGACAGGCTTAAATGTTCCGGAAGTTTTGGAAGCGATTACCAAATTGATCCCGCCTCCCAAGGGATTCAAAGATAAACCTTTAAAAGCTCTGGTTTACGATTCCTATTTTGACAACTATATGGGCGTTGTCGCTAAATTACGGTTATTCGACGGAACCGTAAAGAAAGGGGATCATATCCACCTAATGAATGCGGATAAAGATTTCGTTGTAACCGAAGTGGGAATCAATCAATTGGGACTGAAAGCCACAGACCATCTTGAAGCGGGAGATGTGGGCTATGTGGTAGCCGGTATTAAGAAGGTATCGGATGCGAAAACGGGAGATACGGTAACTCATAAGAATCGTCCCGCAGAACAATCTGTCCAAGGATTTAAAGAAGCAAAGCCCATGGTTTTTGCGGGATTATTCCCCATCAACGGAGAGGATTTTGAACCTTTGGTGGATGCGATTGAAAAGTTACGATTGAATGATTCTGCACTTATTTTCGAAAGGGAAAATTCTGCCGCACTCGGTTTTGGATTTCGAGTGGGGTATTTGGGTCTTCTTCATATGGAAATTGTCCAAGAAAGACTCGAAAGAGAATTCAACCTAGACCTCATAACAACGGCTCCTTCGGTGAAGTATAGACTCACCAATCAAAAGGGCGAAGTCTCTGAAATTGATAACCCCTCCAAATTTCCGGATCTCCAATTCATAGAACTCAGTGAAGAGCCCTATGTGAAGGCTACAATTATTACACCCGAGACCTATGTAGGAAATATCATGTCCTTGGTTATGGCTAAGCGTGGTGTTCATATGGATACAATCTATCTCTCTGCAGATAAATTACAGTTAACCTATGAGATCCCTCTTGCCGAATTGATATTTGAATTCTATGATAAGCTAAAGTCTTATACCAAGGGATATGCTTCTTTGGACTATGAAGAAATTGGATACCGCCCATCCAAATTGGTAAAAATGGAAATTCTTGTTAACAGTGAACCTGTGGACGCCCTTGCCAATATTGTCCACAAATCCAAAGCAGAAGAGCGCGGTAGAACTATCATTGAAAAACTCAAGGAGATCATTCCGCGCCACCAATTCATGATTCCCATCCAAGCCGCCATTGGAGCCAAGGTCATCGCTCGGGAGAGTATTTCGGCACTCCGAAAGAATGTAACGGCAAAATGCTATGGGGGAGATATCACTCGAAAGAAAAAACTTTTAGAAAAACAAAAAGAAGGAAAGAAGAGAATGAAGCAGATAGGTTCTGTGGAAATTCCTCAAGAAGCATTCCTTGCTGTTTTGAAGACGAGTGATTGAGAGAGTTCTATCTTCTATTCGGAATTCTCCGGTTCAAGAATGGAAGGTGGTTCAGAATCGAAGGATTTGGATCAAAAGAGAAGACAAGAGTGCATTCGGTTTAGGAACCAAGATTCGAAGGTTCCAAGGTTTTTTAGAATTGGATCCCCGAATTCCGGTTCTCCTAACAGGGAGTTTGCATAGCAACTTTTTGTCCGCATTCTGTCTTCTATTTCGAATTGCCGGATACCGAGTCCATAGTTTGGCAACGGCTAGGAATCGAAAAAACACAACAGCCAATGGAAAATTGGTGCAATCCATGTCCCATGAATTCCAACTTGTAGATACCCAAGACTTGGGTGAAAAAATCTCGCAAAAACAACAGGAGGGTTTTCAAATCATTCCTCCCTTTGGTTTGTCTCCTCTTGCCCTGCCAGGAATGGATACTCTCTGGGATGAGCTTGATTGGACTCGTTATACTCATATAGTTATGGATATGGGAACGGGTTTGGGATATTTAAGTGGT
>JAFIGA010000005.1 GCA_020831715.1 Leptospira sp.
TTTTCATTTGACATCTATAGCTATGTCACTACGATAAGCTTCCACCAAAATCCCCCCGAATCCGGGGTGGACAAAGGGAGGAAATCCCCCGCTATTTTCTTACCATTTACATCCGCTTGCCCATCACCACTTTCAGAAGGAAATGGTGATGTGGCGATCCCTTCTTATTCTTTTTTTAGATCACGGATTACACGGATGCCCGACCTAAGTCCACCTGGATGAAGAAAAGGAAAGTTGCCCGAAAATTTTTCTCATATTTATAGTTGACACTATGACTCTAAGTGATATAGTTGAAATCGTGAGTCGTATATTTAAGACATCTGTTTTTCATAAATGGCTCAAGAAATCCAATCTAAAAGATGAGGATTTGTGCAATTCAATCGATGAATTGAAAAAAGGTTTATTAGACGCTAAGCTTGGAAAAAATATTATCAAGAAACGCATAGCAATACCAGGCAAAGGCAAAAGAGGAGGAGCAAGAACTATACTTGCAACAAATCATAAGAGTCGCTGGTTTTTTATCTATGGATTTGAAAAGAGTGTTGCATCCAATGTAAACCAAACAGAACTCAACGCACTAGGAGAATTAGCTTCTGACTTATTGGCTCTAGATGATGATCAATTAGATATTGCTATAGAAAATAAATCAATAATGGAGATATGCAATGAAAAAAAGCAAAAGTAATATATTAAACGCGGTTTATGAGACAGCTTCCGATTTAAATAAACTAGGTTTTATTGACAGTAAAAAGATGATGCAGTATGAAGCCCTATGTCTTGAACCAATTCCAAGTTATACACCAACTCATATTAAAAAAATTCGAAACCATAACAACATAAGTCAATCTGTGATGGCAAAGATTCTAAATACTAGCCTTTCTACTGTTCGGCAGTGGGAGATCGGCAACAAAAAGCCAAGTGGTCCGTCTGCAAAACTACTCCATATTCTGGAGAAAAAGGGGATCGAGGCTTTGGTATAAATTTTGGTTTTATTCCAACTCCTCTTCCATCCGCGATCCTTTCTTCTTCTCTTTTCCAAATCACGGATTGCACGGATGAAGAAAAGAAAGGCTTAGCCGCAGATAAACACAGATTCACGCAGATGTTTTCATTTGACACCTATAGCTATGTCACTACGATAAGTTTCCACCAAAATCCCTCCTAATCCGGGGTGGATAAAGGGAGGTAATCCCCCGCTATTTTTCTTGTATCTTATCCGACTTTTTCCTCTTCACCCAGCACCACAATGGAACATTTGGTGCTGGGTCCTCTCTTATTCTTTTTCTCAGATCACGGATTACACGGATGCCCGCCCTCTGTCGCCCCGGATGAAGAAAAGAAAAATCGATTGCCTTTTAATATCTACTAGAAACAATATTCCCATGGGAAGCTAGGAACTAAAGGAACAAATCTATTTCATAGCTAAGGAATTCATCGAGCCTTATTCTCAGGACACATTGGTTCGAGAGAATTGGGAGAACTCAGACTATGATAGACGATACCTCTCATATCTAAAAGATTACACCAAAATTCGAAAATTTATCGATGAAAAGAGTCCAAATAAAGAAGACCTTTCGATTAAAATTAAAAGCCATTGGAAAACAAGATCAGAAAAAACATACGATTATCTAGTAAATTCTTTATATAAAAAAATTTCTCCCGAACGCCCATTTTCAAGAGAGGAGATTTTAAGCATAGAAAGTAAATTGAATAAATTCAAGACAGCACCGATTAATCCAAAGATATTATCAGAGTTAAGGAAAATAATAAACGAAATCAATGAAAAGGGATCATTAAAAATATGAATCTAACAAATGGAATGAAATTGCTATTAGAGAGAGTCACAGGGGAGGAAAAAATCACTGAAGATACATTCTATAAAGTAGCTCAATCATTGGATGTATTGGAGCCGATGGTTCAATCTTCAGAAAAGAAAGGAAAATTCCCCACAGGATCACACAACCTTGAACTGGAGGACGATCTATATCTAGATTTATCTAAATTCTGATATGATTAAAAAAGAATTAATAGACAAGCATGCTACTCATATAGAGAATTATTCTTGTTATATTATAGTACTCGAAGCAATACTTGACAAGTATCGGATCCCGAAAGATGCATCGCCATTGGTTAACATTCGTGATGCGTTATCACACTTTGTAGATTTATACGAAGCCGATTCTGAAGAAAAAATCTATGGAAATTCTTACGCAATCGATGAACACTTGACACGAGGATTTAAAGATATTATTGTCTATATTTCAAATGTATTTAGCCAAAAGTTATATGCTTTCTCTGAATCCTTGGAAGTTCTACTTAAATCAAATAATGATAAATATAGGATTATTATAGCTATCAATGGATTTTCCAATCTAAACCTTAGGGCAAGATTGGGACTCAGAACTTTTTCAATTGAAGAATCTGAATCAATATTGGAAGAACTGAATCGTATTTTAAAAAGTATCGAAGATTTATTGAAAGATTGGAAAATATCTGTTAATTCATTTACAAGCGACTACAAAAATTAAATATAACTTCTTAGTTCTCTCAGATCACGGATTGCACGGATGAAGAAAAGAAAGGCTTAG
>JAFIGA010000009.1 GCA_020831715.1 Leptospira sp.
TAAGCTCCACCACTCAATTCGGCAATCCACTCTTTCATCGAAGGGGGAAAGTCAACACCGGTGAACCAGGAAGCATTGGGATGTTCTTTGGGGAAAATCAACGGACTGATTAAACTGGCGGCTGTTATATCTGCTATTGTGAGTTTGTTGCCTACCAGAAATGGCTTTTGAGAATACTCAGAGTTCAGGAATTCCACACCTTTTTTGAGAGTTTCTTTTCGTTCTTGGATATTTGCATCTGTAATTTTGTAACGACGCTTGAGTCCCAATACGATGAGCTTGTAATTGGGGAATGTAACAGGTTGGTTAGGTGCACTGGCAAACATTCTAGCAACTACATCTTCTCTTTCCAAAAGATAGGAATAGACTATGGGCTGGATGGGATAACCGATTTCATTGTCAATTTTTTGCATGAGGGAAAATTCTTGATCCCAATCCACAGATGGAATTTGCCCATGGTTCTTGGCATACTCCACAATTTCGGAGCTACCTTGAACTAGAAAATTCTCGCCACGAAGTACGGGAACATAAGACTCAGGAGCGAACTCTTTAACGACTGCGATATGCTCACCGGGTGTTAGATAGACGGGCTCATACTCAATTCCTGATTTATCCAATAAAAATCGAGCCTTCTCGCTAAAATGAGAAATGGCAAATATATACAGCTTTGGTTTCATACTACTCCCTCTTGATTCTATACAAACTATATGTCATATCATGAAAATTGGATATAGCCAGATACTTCCCATCGGGGCTCACGGCAAGCCCTGTTGGGAATTTGCCAACGTCTATTGTATCCACAGTCTTCCACTTTTCCACATCTATGATGATGAGTCTGTTTCTGGTTCTGTCGCTCACATAAAGATAGCGCCCTCCCGGATCGAGAACAATAGTATTCGCACTGCCGGCATGAATTTTCTTTTCAATATTGCCGGTCTTGACATCATAGAGGTATACTTGAGCCGAGTTTAAATTGGAAATCAAAGCTTTGTCTTTACCATAGGGAATGATATGTCTGGGAGAACCTCCGGTTCGGATTCTTTTGACAACCTTTTCTTTCTCCGGATCCAACCAAACTATTTCCCCTATACCGGATCCTCCTATGCCATAGCACATAACATGAAGTATGCCATCACGGAATAATAAGCCTCGAGGGAGGGAACAAAATTTCGGAATCTGAGTGATGAGTTCGCCTTTTTTATCATCAATAACGGAGGCGCCATTCAACCAGAGACTGATATAGAGTCTTTCTGAATCGTAGTCTTTGTGAACGATCTTAGGCATATAACGGTATTCGTGCCCGGCGAAATCTTTTATATTCGAGGGCTTAATCTTTGTTCGCCAAATTACACTTCGCGATGAAATATTGAATTTTACAACTTCATCCCGGAACATGTCGGTATAGTAGAGTAGGTTTGGATTTTTTTCATCCACCAAACATTCTACAGCCGCGGTCGCCGCTTCTCTGTGAAGTAGTTTCCCTTCATTCAGGGAGAAAATTTGAAGTGATCCCTTCGAGAACGGTGCCTTCTCATGATTGCCTAAATTGGTTACATAGACTTCCGGACGAGTCGGGTGGAAACAGATTTGCTTGGGATAGTATTCCGTTTCTACTTCTTGTATTTTTTCTAAGCTAGGCTTGCCTGAAAGTGATTTCTGAAAGTAGGCATAGTCCTTTTCGTCCGGAGTGGGAATTCGAGGAGATTGCTTTTCCGCAGTTGCACACTGCAATAGAAAAAATACAAAGGCTATAGGAATTAAAACAAAACTTCTAACTTTAATCATGAGTTTTATTTTTTGGATCCGCCATCACTGCTTTTGCTGCTATCGCTGCCTTCACTTTTTCCTGTTTTGTTAGCTGTTGCATCGGAATTGGGAATGACCGGCAAGCCATCAGCGAGTGTGAAGCCTGACTTATCGGTTTTTCCGGCATCTAAGATTTCGGCAACTTTCAAAGTGTCCGGAGCATGGGTAAGCCATTGCTGATAGTTGAGAGCAGGTTGGATGCAGTAATGGAATCCTCTGTCGGTGGAGAAGTCGGAATCCTCTGCCCAAGGAAATTTGTATTTTTTAACAGAAATAGTGCGGATAACAACTGATTTTTCATCCACAGGAATAGATGTCCAGTTTGTTCGAAACTGTCCTTGTAGCGTGAAGTATTCTTCGGCATTGGAGAAGTAGATGGATCGAATTTTGATATTCATTTTTTTCGCCTGTTCAGCAATGGACAGAACTGTGATCGGTCCTCTTAGATCGCCTTCAATTGCTTGGATGCGTCCATTGAGAGCGAGATTGCGAATATGGTCAAAATTCTCTTGATCATATAGCCAAAGTTTGGTTCCACGTTTCTTGAAAACTTTATCATCGGTTCGAAATCTTTTTTGCTGGAAGGGCTTGGAAGTCTTCCATGCCTTTTTGTAATCAGGGAGTTGAGGATCGTTTTCATAGAATTTTTCAATGAGTGCGAATGCTTCCTTCTCGGATTTATTTTCCCAGAGATTGCGAAATTCTTTCGGTGTCTTAGCTTCTTGCAAGAAGGCAATGTTGACTCGATTGGTTCTTACCACGATTTTGGTGAAATCCATGAGCCATATCCATTCGGATTTTGCCCAAGCGGCAAGGGATAGATTCTGCGTGGAGCCAACTCCCACATACCCTCCTTGAATTCCTCGAACCTTAGGCTCGAATAGATCCAATCGATCTTCGTTGGTTATGGTCGTATCACCCACATCCCAAATGGTAGGCTTGTTGTTTTCAAATTTCGTATCTGAAAAGAGTTTCAATTGTTCTTCAGGGGAGATTTTTTTCTCTTGGTTCAGGGCAGCCTTTCCACATGCGGAAAAAAATAAGGAAATGATTAAAATAAATAGTATTTTTTGGTTCATAGCTTTCTACCTAGTATAGAAAGAGAAACCACCTAAGCAGGCAATCAAAAAAAATCTACAAAAACCAATCTACAACGAAAGCTTTACCGCGAGAGGAATCCAGATTCATCAGTGCTTATAGAGATTCATGAGCATCATAGACAGAGTCGATCTAAATGTACTTTTGG
>JAFIGA010000033.1 GCA_020831715.1 Leptospira sp.
ACTCCATATTCTGCAATCATACATGCATTAGACGAATTTGCTAGATTGATTCTTATGCAATCTGGTGAGAAAGTTTCTTCATGGAGAGACACATTACGTAATTCACTCCAATCCAATTTAAAAATCATTACGGATATTGTACCAAAAATTGAAGGAATCACAGGGAAGGCGGATGCACTAACTGAACTGGATCCAACTTCATCTAAAAACAGATTTGAAAGCACTATTGTTGATTTTTTCATATCGATTGGGAAAGAGAATATAGTTTTATTTTTGGATGATTTGCAGTGGGCTGATGCTGCATCATTAAGACTAATCGAGCTAGTATGTAAAGACCCAAGAAATTCTAATTTGCATATAATTTCGGCCTATAGAGAAAATGAAGTCGATGCATCCCATCCATTTCAACTAGCTCTAAATTCTATAGAAAAATCCAATCTAGTGATTCCTAAAATACAACTTAAAGAATTGACCATCGAAGATACTAATATGCTATTAATTGACACTTTAGGAAAAGATGACAATGATGTTAAAGCTTTAAATGAATTGATATATAATAAAACTGCAGGGAATCCTTTTTTTATAAGATTATTTCTATTTGATTTGTATAGCAAAAAGATACTTCATAAGAATCCAATGAACAACGAGTGGGAATGGGAAATTCATAAAATTCAATCATTGGAATTAGCATCAAATGTAGCAGAACTAGCAGTTCAGAAGCTAAAAATATTCTCCGAAGAATTCAGAAATACTATTTCTACAGCTTCCATTATAGGATATGAATTTTCTCTAGATGATCTGGTTCAAGTGACAGGATATAAGCCAGATATAATTCGAAGCGTATTAAAACAAGCCTTGGTTGAAAATTTCATTTTTGAAATTAGTGAATTACACTATAAATTCCAACATGATAAGATTCGAGAGGCATCATTGTCTCTTCTTAGCCAAGAGGAAATTAGCAAAAATCAATTCAAAATTGCTAAAGTATTATTAGAAAAACACTCCCAAGAATCTTGGGAAGAGAATTGCTTTACTATTTTGGAATTTTTAAACCCTACCATAAATCTATTCTTTGATGAAAAGGAATCCATCATTGATAGGAAGGATATCGCGGTTTTAAATCGGACGGCAGGTTTAAAGGCAAGAAAATCCGGTGCTTTCAAAGAAGCCATTAAATATTTCCATATTTGTAAAAGTATTAAAACCGAATGGGAAACAGAGTATTTATTTAATATTAAATTTTATTCAGAATATATGGAAGCAGCATTTCTATCTGGAAATACAACTTTAATGGATGAAATATCAAAAGAGATATTTTCTCACTATAAAGACACTCTCGATTTAGTTCCTGCCTATGAAATCAAAATCAATCAACTTAGCCAAGCGAACCAAATGGATCAAGCAGTTAAGACCGCTTGTATATTTTTAAAAGAACTAGGTGTTGTATTCCCCGATAATCCAAAGCTACTTCATGTATTTCCGGCTTTATTCAAAACAAAAATAGCCATTAGAGGGAGATCTATCGAAGAGTTGGCAAAAATTCCAGCTTGCCAAGATAAAAAAATTCTTTCTATAATGAGGATTATAGTGAGTGCGGGAAGTGCCGCCTATTTCAGTTCACCGGAAATGTTGACTTTATTCATGTTGAAAGGAACTGAATTGTCTGTTAAGTGGGGAAATAGTTCCTATGCGTCCTATTTTTACGGTGGATATGGTTTGATTCTAGCCGGGGCATTGGGTGATTTCAAGAGTGGAATCGATATGGCTAAATTGACTCTCGATATTGTAGCAAGGTATAACGCAAAAGCTTTGGAATGCAAATCAATCTTTTTAGTGAATGCCTTTTTAAAACATTGGCAGAAAGATTACCCAGACATAATGATGGGACACTTGGAAGGTTATAGGTCGGGGATAGAATCCGGTGATTTAGAATATGCAACAGGCAATTTACTATTTTATAATTTAAACCAAGTGGTAAAGGGGTCAGATTTTAAAGAAACAGAAAAAGAAATTAAAGCATATAGTTCTCGAATGCTTCAGATCAACCAGAATAGAAATGAGAACTCCAATCGTGTATTACATCAATTTTCTCTAGCTCTTACACAGCCCGGTGAAAATGGTGCGGTCGAATTGACTGGTGAAATTATTGATAAGGAAGCCTATGTTCAAAAAGCCTTAGAAGAAAAAGATTTAATGGCTTACATTTGGTTTCAGATTTTTCAGGCAATTCTTTATTACCGCAACGATGAATTCGAAAATGCTTACAAATCGATTCTTAAAGTAGAAAAACAAATTGATGGAATTATTTCCCAACTATTGATTCCTGTTGCCGTCTTTTATGGAGCATTAATTCGCTTAAGTCTGAATAGAGAATTTGGAAAAGTAAAAGCAGCAGCAAAAAAACTAAAAAAATGGAGCTCATTTAATCCAACAACGCAAACACATAGATATTTATTCATTGATGCTTTGATCAAAATCAAGAAAAACAAAAATCTAGAAGTCATGCTCTCATTGGAAAAAGCATTGGATCTAGCAGTGACAAACGGATATTTATTCGATGCAGCTTTAATTGCAGAAAAATCCGGAGATTACTATTTAAATATCGGACGAAATGTAGTAGGAAACTTCTTCATTCGACAATCTGCATTTCGGTTAGAACAATGTGGAGCTAAAAGTCAGTTCAACCGACTTTTCAATAAATACCCGAATTCAGGAATATACATTACCTCTCAAAATACAGTCTCTACGGATCAATCCATCGATATGGAATCTGTCTTCAGAATGACTGAAACTATCAGCAAAGAGATAAAATTAGAAAACCTATTAAATAACTTATTGAAAATTATGATTGAGAATGCAGGAGCTCAAATAGGTAGATTAATCATAAAACAGAATGACAATTTCAAGATAATAGCAGAGGCATCTGTCAAATCAGGGTTAGTTAGTAAAGTTATGAATGAATCTATCTATTCAGATTATGTTCCAATAAACTTGATTAATCTTGCCATACATTCGAAAAGCATAGTCACTATTGGTGATGCAATGAATGACATAAAATGGAAGAATGATCCTTATTTTAAAAAAAATAAAACGAAATCTTCACTATGTCTCCCCTTACTGAATCAAGGAAAACTTAATGGATTGATCTATTTAGAGAACAACTTGATGAATAAAGCATTCTCCGAGGAAAGACAAAACATATTGAAGATGGTTTCCACTCAAGCTAGTATCAGTTTGGAAAATTCAAGACTGTATACTGACTTAGTCAATTTAAATCGAGATCTAGAAGAAAAAGTAAAAATCCGAACGAAAGAATTAAATAAATCATTGAATCTAATTCAGAAAGATCTAAATTATTCAAAAAGAATTCAAACAAGTATTCTACCAAAGATCCATAATGATACAAAATTTAAAGCGGGAGTATTATACAATCCCATGGATGAAGTAGGAGGAGATATTTACGATTTCTTCCAACCCAACAAAGATAAAAATAAGTATAGAATTATGCTAGCTGATGCAACTGGTCACGGCGTGCAAGGTGCATTAGTAACAATGGCAATTAAGAGTGAATATGAAAACATTAAGAAATTCATTCGAACACCCTCAGAATTAATGGAAGTTTTAAATATATCAATCATAAATATTTACAAAACTATGTATTTTAGTTGTGTGATCATTGACATTGATCTAGATAAAAATATTCTTGAATATTGTTCAGCTGGTCATCCAGAGCAAGTAATCATTCGCAATTCGGAGGTTCATACCTACTATAAAACTGGACCAATTATCGGTCTAAAGGCTGATATTGCCTATAGTAGTACTACGATAGAATTGAAAGGTAAAGATTCTATTTTTCTTTTTTCCGATGGACTTACTGAAGTATTCAATGACAAACAAGAAGAGTTTGGTGAAGAAAGATTGTATGAAATTCTAAAAGGATTCAAGAACGAAACCCCCGATGAAAAGATAAATGCTATTTTATCAAAACTAAAGAATTATCGAGGTTCCGATAAATTTGAGGATGATATGACAATGATAATTTTAGATTTGGAATAGTT
>JAFIGA010000004.1 GCA_020831715.1 Leptospira sp.
CCTTTTTCTCCTCCCATCTGGTAGCCCTTATGCCCCTGGTAGGCTATATATACACCTACTGCTGTATATGCGGCTCCAACTGCTATTGCCGCACCCGCACTTCCTACACCACCAACTGCAGCTATAATAGCGGCTCCTCCAACTCCCATGGTCAGTATACTCAATCCTACCACAGCAACAACAGTCCCAACCGTCTCCCACATGCCCTCTCGGGCGGCACGTTTCTTTGCCTTTCGTTCCTGTTCGTTGACGACTACCTGGTCTAGGAAGGCTAACTTTTCTTTCTGGGATATAATATCAAAGAATTCATCATGGTGGTGCTTGCCAAATGTTCCACCCACTACTTCTCCCACGAGGTAGTATTTGGTATTTTTGCATCTTCTATCATTCAAAAAAATTGAAATTTTTCTCACTCAGTTTCGTATATTTTACAATATACAAATTTATATCGCAATTAGCAGAGATTAGTAAATTATTTTTTTATTGACTTCTAATTCTTATTCTATAGATTTTTTAATCATGGGCATCAATGTTGATCTATATATCGATAGAACTAAAGTAAAAGAGTCTAGCTGGAAAGAATTTTACAAGGAGTTAGACTTCCTCTGGAATAATTTTTCAATTCCATTAGGTAGATTATCTTCCGTTAAAAGAAATAATATTGATATATTTATTCTTAGTAGTGAAATTTCTGGAGAGAAATCAAAAAGCCAGGAATTAAATAACTTTTTCCTGGAAATAAATGGAGATTTAATCAGCAACAAATTAGGAGAATCTTACATTGTAAATTACGATTTCATTAAGAATACAGGAGATGGAACAAATAATTTGGATCAAGATTTTCTCTACATAGATCCAAAGGACGAAGACTTTCCTTATATATCTCCCAATTGGACGAATCTATTTGGCAATAAGACTCAAGGCTTTCCCTTTCATCTTGCTGTTGTGTCTGCAGGAATCCTTGCGGAGGATCATTTTCCTGATTATTGCTTCCTTTCCCACTGCAATATGCGTAAGAAAGAAATAATCATTTTAAAAGATTATATATCTAATACCTTTAACAGAAATATTAATTTACCAATAAGCATGGATGAGGAGAGATTATTTACTAGACTTAGGAAAATATACAATGATGATAAAATTCTTTTAAAATACCTATTTACAAATTGTGAATTAGAAAACTCAGAAATTCTTAGTTTCTTAGAAAACCGTATTTCCTTGGATTCGATAATAGACTTTCTTGCAGGAAATATTTTAGAATTTTCCAGTCTCAATACGCGAGGTTGCTCATCTTATTTCCAGGATATACTAGAATCGAATTTAGGTTTAGAATTTCTACTGAAGGTTTTTCAAAAAGTAAACATTCTAAAGTCGAAATTTCCTGAAGGAGAAAATGATTCAGATGATTCTATAAAGAACCAATCATTTGATCCATTGGAACTATTTGAAATCCTCGCACACCATCATATAACTATTCCATTGGAAGAAAGGTTTTTTTCGGGAAAGCTATTCAAGCTAGATGAGAATCTGCAGTCAATTGATCAACTCATAGGGTTAACTTTTGGTAGTATGTCGATATCAAATGTTTATGATGTATATATACCCAGAGAAAAATATATAGACTTATTTCATAATTTCTTTTCCTTAAAACCGGAAATTTTAAATGGAATTTTAGAAAAAATTGAAGCTGAGTTAAAAGAGAAATACTCTCCTCTTTGGGAGCATTCAGAAAAAATGAAAAATTCTGTTGATAAATGGAAACAGGAAGAAAATGAATCTTTAGAGGATTATTTAAAGGAGAATCCTAAAAATTTAAGCTCGGAAGAAAAATATATCATAAAACAAGCAATTATCCAAAAGGATAAGATATTTCGAAATGGCGATTTTGATTATATTTTTAATTTGATAAAAAGAGAATTAGAAAAAGAACAGAACTCAACCGAAGAATCTAATTTATTGAAACATTTTCCCAAAAGCCATCTCGAACTACGATCTAGAATCTATTTTTTCCTGGAGAAATTTCACTACAACATTCATGAGAAGTCCATATTTCAGATTGACATTGAAAATAATATCAACTATTTGAATTTCTTATTATTCTTAACTGCTTTTCCTAGCGATATGCCTGAGATTAAAAAATCTATAGAAGAAATCATCAATAATCCAAAATATTGGATGGAATTCAAGATTATATAATCCCATTTTCCTTGAGTTGCGTTTCGGACAATCCAGTAATTTTTACTATCTTTTCTATCGGATCACCATATTCCTTCATCAAGCGTGCAGATTCAAGTTTTCCTTCAGAGATGCCTTTCTCAAATTGAGCCGCCATATCGTATTGGTAATCTCTATCATTTCGGAGTTTCTCTTCAACTTGTCTCCGTTTTTCTTCGTCAGCGGAGTATACCTCTAAAATATGGAATGCGTTCTTCATATCTGGTTCTTTTTCAATGAGAGCTGTCATTTCTTCCTCCTTTAGCTTTTCGCTATTCTTAAACAAATACAGCCAGCTATCCAACTTAGACTTAAGTTCTGATATGCTCTTGGCAAACTTAGGTAATTCTAAATATACAATTTTGATTTCATCTGTCAATTCGATTTCTGGGTAATCTTCATCTCTAAATGAAAATTTATAAAAGTAATTATCATGCTGAAATAGTCGAAAATCTATGATATTTACCTGGTAGACTGGTTTGATTTTGTAGTGCAATTCAGATCTTTTCAACTGCTTACTGATTAGTGAGGCAAGATAGTAAATAGATCGTTTTATATAAAAGTTTTGGTAACCTACCTGGACTTCTACATGGAATTGTCTCCCGTTACTGTCCTCGGCTTTTATATCTAGAGCTGATTTTTTTCCCTTTGGTTGATCAGATATAATTTCAGGATTCAATATTTTGATTTTAGTGATTTCAT
>JAFIGA010000086.1 GCA_020831715.1 Leptospira sp.
AGGGGACTTGAATTTCACTCTTGATGTAAGCGGTAAAGATGAAGTTTCTGAACTCAAAAAATATTTCAATCTCATGGTAAGAGCTCTAAGTGAAAAATTATTAATGATGAAATACATTTCCCCTCATACAAAACGTATGATAGAACTTCAAGTTAAGAATCCTGAATTTGGTTCAGGGAAGATAAAAAATGTAGTTATTTTATTTGCTGATATAAGAGGTTTTACCGCCTACAGTGAAAAAAGAGAACCCGAAGAGGTAATCAATAACTTAAATTTAATGCTGAGCAAACAAAGTGAGATCATAGAATCCTTTGGCGGCGACATAGATAAATTCGTCGGAGACCAAGTGATAGCTGTATTCGATAGTCCTCTAGCGGCACAATTGGCAGTAAAAGCTTCTATAGCCATGCAATCAATGATCAGGGAAAATATTGATAACAATAGCTTTCCCAAGGAATTATCTGTTGGTATCGGAATTGTGTATGGAGAAGTAATGATGGGAAATATCGGATCAGAAGAGAGGAAAGATTTCACGATAATCGGTAGCACTGTGAATTTAGGAGCAAGAATTTGTTCTGTTGCGAAAGGACACGAGATACTTACCTCTTCTATTTTTTATGAAGAAGCAATTTCTAAAAATATATCAAAAGAAATATTTAATAAGAAGGGATTATTGAAAGCAAAAGGATTTTCGGATCGTATACTTATATATTCAGTTTCAAATAACTAAGCATTCATTTTACCTGATACTTGATAATTGATACTTGTGATTTTAATTTTATTATTGACTAATTACCTTTTTAATCTGTTCTTCCATACTAGCTACAGCTTCTTTCCCTTTTACAATCAACTCATCCATCTTTTTCCAATCCAGCAATCCATATGCATTTACATCCGGAGATATCAACAGATCAATAGAATCTAAAATTGAATCTTTATGAATCTTACTTCCCACCATTCCGGAACTTACTAATAGCTCCATAATGATAGGCGTTTGATTGCCATGCAAAAAATCGTGAATCGAATATTTCCAACCATCCAAAAAAGATGGTGAAACTCCGGGATTATCTTTTGGAAAATATTCTCTCATGTGGTTGGATTGATTTAAATCCTGACCTGCTATATCCACACCAATGACAATATTCATCCCATTATTTTTTAATATATCGCAAGGCAGATTATTCAATAGACCTCCATCGATATAAAGGTCATTGTTAATCAATATGGGAGGAGAAAGCCCGGGTATAGAAGAACTGGCTCTTAGAGCTTTCCAAATTTCTCCGGAATTAAAAATATGAAGAGATTCTTTTGTTAAATTACAAGCAACAGCAAAAAACGGGAGATACATGGACTCTATCAACTTATTTCCAAATGCTTCTTTCAAACTATTCGTAAAGACTTCTCCCTTCGTTAAAGCAATAGGTGAAAAATGAATATCTCCCGTGGGGTTTCTATCCACAAAGTACTTTTGAACTAAACTGAGGATCTCATCATTGTTGAGTCGCAGAGCATACAAGGAGCCAATAATCGATCCAATACTAGTTCCGGAAATCATATCTACTTCTATTCCCATTTCAGATAGACCCTGCATCACACCTATATGAGCAAATCCTCTAGCGCCCCCTCCCCCTAAAGCAATACCAATAGAATTTCCCGAAATATGTCTCGCCAAACGGTTGAAACTTTTAAGTGAATTTAGATCAATTAAAAACTTGGAGGATATATTCCTATGAGCTGTCCATTTATTATAATCAAAATAAGTAGTTGAGTCGGGTGCGAGTATAACTAGATCTTTTGTTACCGTATCATAATTAATTTTGAATTCTTTTTCTTCTGAGCGTAGATTCCCAGATCCAATTAATTCATCTAATATAATAATTCGATCACTATGATTGAAGCAAAACTTAGTCCACTCTTCATCAAAGGAAGTCTCAAAGATTGTAAATTGATTCTCTTTTTCCAGTCGATTGAAAAGTTCTCTTAATTCAGAAATAGATAATTTTTCGTATTGATCTCTTCGAATGATACATACTTTTCCGTATTTTTCCAAAGATTTTTTTAAGTTTTCAGAAAATTGGTCTTCAGGAATTGATTTAGATAAAGAGAGGATAGAAATCATTCTTTGAGGAATAAATTCTTTAGAGCTACTGGCATTTGTAAAATTATGAAAGATAAACTGAAGAGTTTTAATGAATGTTTCAGGAAATTCCATCAGAAGCTTCTTCCAATTTTCCAACGATAGAAATAATAATTCCGAATCTCTACTTGCTATAACACTAGCTGTTCTCTTGCTTCCGGATAAAACAGCAATTTCACCAATAACTGATCCTCTGGAAAATTCTCCCTTAAGATCTCTAACATTTCCGTATTCATATATTATTCTCTCGTAGTACAGACGACCAGTAAGGACAAAATAAAATCCATCCGGGTCATCACCCTGGTAGAATAAAGTTTCACCGGAATCTATTGAAATCAATTCTAGGCTTTTTCCAAATTTTTCAAATTCTTTATCCGAAAAAAATTGGCACAATGGTATATCGCGAATTAACGTTAAAGCAGATGAATCCATAATTTATATAATTACTACGATTTTATTACAGCCCTCTTTTGCTACTACAAAATAATAACATTAACCAATCATAGAACCTTACTCTCATATATAGATATTTACATATTTCCGATGCACAAATCTATACAAATTCTGTACTTGCGGCACAATGTGTATAAATAATATTTCGTATTAAAATTCTTCATAAAAGATTAATATTATTATATCGAACGGTCTATATAAATTAAAAAATTTCATTAAAGTCAATGCGTTGCGACTTGTGATTTTAAAAATTTATTTATTTGACACCCTTATCGCCCCTAAAATACTACCACTATGCAATAGTAGTTCAATAATCATAAGGTTGCAATAATGAACGTATCTAAAAAAAATATACTCCTTGTTGAAGATGATATACTGATAGCTTTATTGGAAATAAAACAGCTGGAAAATTATGGCTATAGCGTAAAACATTTGCCTTCCGGGGAAATGGCTATAGATTGCATATCGGAGAATCTTTACCCGGTAGATCTTATACTTATGGATATAGATCTTGGGCTAGGTATGGATGGAACCAAAACTGCTGAGAATATTCTCAAATTAAGAGAGATTCCTATAATTTTTTTGTCCTCGCACATTGAACCTGAATTGGTAGAAAAAACAGAAAAGATTACTTCTTATGGATACGTTGTTAAAAATTCCGGAATCACTATTCTAGATACTTCAATAAAGATGGCATTCAAACTATTTGAATCATATCAACAAATTAAACAAGAAAAGAATCGCTTTAGATTACTTGTTGAAAGTTTAAACGAAGGAATTTGGCATATTGACGTGGATACTAACACGAATTTTGTCAATTCTCGAATGCAATTAATGCTAGGATATTCATTTGAAGAGATGCTAGGAGTATCATTCTTCCATTTTTTAAAAGACACATCCCTGCAAAAAGCCAAAGACTGTTTGGTAAAATGCAAAAATGGAATGAAAATCCAAACCGAGTTAGAATTTGTAAAAAGAGATGGAAATTCATTATATGCAATTTTGGAAATTTCACCCATACTTGAACAAAATGGGACCTACCAAGGTGCTATTTCTGGAATTATAGATATAACAGAACGAAAGATTGCAGAAGATTATTTACGAATAAGTGAAGAAAATCTCAGAGTCCATCAGATAGAATTACAGATGCAAAATGATGAACTTAAAGGAAAAAATCTCAAAATGGAAGCTTTGCAAATGAAATATTATAACTTATATGATGTTGCACCTGCAGGTTTTTTTACAATAAGTGAAGACAGTAGAATTCTAGAGACAAATCTTGCAGGAGGGGAATTGATAGGAATTCCCAGA
>JAFIGA010000093.1 GCA_020831715.1 Leptospira sp.
TTTTATCTTCAGCCTGTATCATCTGAAATGGAATTACCTGAGTGGTTTTATAACGAAGTAGATGAAACTATCAAAGATGATTATTTTGTGAATACATCTCTCGCTAATTTCCACTCCGGAGTTGTATTGAATGTTTCTGAAAATTGCAATATTGAGGAACCGATTCTAATAAATCACACTTCACTTGATTCTACAAAAATTGGTGCTTTTTGTACGGTTATAAAAGTGGGAAGCTTTTCCAAAGTTAAAATCATTGAAGAATACTCTTCTCGAAATTGTTCAGATGACGATTACCAATGGAACAACTCTCTTACATTGCTTGAGTTGGGTGAAGGTGCGATAGTTGAGTATCTTACCCAAGAGGATCATTCTGAAAATGTTTTTAATTTTCGGAATTTAATTTCGAGACAGGATCGGGATTCTACACTTAGAAATTTCCACTTTTACCAAGGTGGCTTTCGGTCTAAAATGAGACAAACTCTCTATCTATCGGGAAAGAATGCAAGTTTACAAAGCTTCGGTCTATCCGCTCTATCTAACCGTGAATTTATAGATCATGAAACAGAAATTAGGCACCGTGCAGATCATACAACAAGTTCCCTCATTCATAAAACTGTAGTAAAGGATAAGGCGCATCATATCTTCACAGGTAATCTCCATATCCCTTCTACTCTTTCTAAGGTGGTTGCAAGTCAGGTGAATCACAATCTATCACTGACTCCATCGGCAAGAGCAGAGTCAATTCCCAAGCTAGAGATCTATAGTGAAGATGTTCAATCTTCGCATGGTTCTACGGTAGGAGAGATTGATGATGATCAATATTTTTACCTACTCTCCAGGGGATTGGATAAGGATACAGCCCACCATCTACTCATTGAAGCTTTTTTAACTGAGTTAATTGATGAATTGTCTATTGAGTCTAGAAAGGATTTAATCCGAGATGCATTAAAGGAAAAAATATGGCCTTCAAAAAAATAGCGAAAATTCAAGAAATCAAAGAAGGAAAAATTTATTCCTTCAGTTGGAAGCACTTAGATATAGCTATCGTTAAAACAAACAATGAATACTATGCATTCGAAGATATTTGTTCCCACGATGGAGGGAGTATCTCTGAGGGAGTTTTGGAGGGAGACAAGGTAATCTGTCCCAGACATTTTGCAGAATTTTCCATGAAATCGGGAGAAGCCCTGACTATGCCCGCTACTGAAAATATTTCGGTTTTCCCGGTTCGAGTTCAGGGTGAAGATTTAGAAGTTGATGTAGGTGATTGAAATGTTAGATCCATATAGTATAAGAAAAGATTTTCCTATCTTACAAACCAATATGAACGGGAAGCCATTGGTTTTTTTGGATAATGCCGCAAGTTCACAAAAACCTAATGCTGTGATTGATACGATCAACCAATATTATTCTAAAGAAAATGCTAATATTCATAGAGGTGTTTATGCTCTGTCTCAGGAAGCTACGGAAAGATTTGAAAGAACTCGTATAAAAATTTCTCATTTCTACAACGCTCAATGTGCAAAAGCCATTATATTCACTCGAGGAACCACAGAGTCCATCAACTTGGTAGCCCAGACCTATGGAAGAATGCATTTATTCCCCGGTGATGAGATTGTCCTGAGTCACATTGAACACCACTCGAATATAGTACCTTGGCAGATGATTGCACAAGAAAGAGGTGCCAAGATTCGATATATTCCTTTGGATGATGATTTTCAATATGATCTTAGTGATTTGCATACTATTATAAACGATAAAACCAAAATAGTTTCCATTTCTCAAATGTCAAATGTGACAGGTAGTATTTTCGACATTGAACCCATTATCAAAAGAACCCATGAAGTCGGTGCCAAAATTATGTTGGATGGGGCTCAGGGAGCTTGCCATATACAAACCAATATTAAAAAGCTCAATGTTGATTTCTACGCATTCAGTGGACACAAAATGTTAGGGCCTACCGGTATTGGAATTCTATATGGTAAGGAAGAAATTCTCGAGTCTATGCCTCCTTGGATGGGTGGGGGGGATATGATTGAAACAGTAGATTTGGAGTCCTCTATTTATGCACATCTACCTGCAAAGTTGGAAGCCGGAACACCTAATATAGCCGGAGTTTTGGGATTGTCTCGCGCTATAGAATATTTGGATTCTGTTGGAATGGAAAACATCCATAAGCATGAGATGGATTTGATGGATTATGCTATTGAGTCCCTTCAAGAAATTCCGGGCATTCATTTATATCATAGTAAGGATAGAAATCGAAGGGGTGGGGTCTTATCCTTCAATATCGATGGGATCCATCCAATGGATGTTGGTTCCATGTTAGATGAAGAGGGTATTGCTATAAGAGTTGGACATCATTGTTGCCAACCGTTCATGAAATTAAATGATCTTACGGGAACATGTCGAGCCAGTTTCTATCTTTATAATACTAAAGAAGATGTAGATAGTCTAGCGAATTCCCTTAGGAAAGTTGTGAGATTGTTTAGTAAATTTGCCAATGTATGAGGTTTGAATGATACATTTAGAAACAGATATAGAAAAAGAAGTCTACCGTCAGATAGAAAATGTCCAAGATCCTGAAATTGGATTGCCGATCACAGAGCTGGGACTAATCTATGAAGTTAAGGTTGTAGATAATAAAGCTCTGGTTAAAATGACCTATACAAGTATGGCATGTCCTGCCGGTGCCCAGATGAAAGCAGAAGTGGAAGAATCCTGTTTAAGAGTGGAGCCCATAGATGCAGTTGAAGTGGAGATTGTATGGACACCAAAGTGGAATCCTAGAGAAATGTCATCAGAAATGGCGAAGGATCATTTAGGAATATTTTGAAAATCTTCAGTTATTCTTTTGCTGTTTTTATTTCCGTCATTCTTTTTCATTCACTCAGTCTTAATTGTTTTCTTTTTGAATCCAAAAAGATTGCAATTGGTTCGAAATTCGCCATTGCAACAGATCATCCATTAGCTTCCCAAGCAGGTATAGATATGTATAAAAATGGTGGGAATATGATTGATTCATTTGTGGCATCTTCATTTGTTCTTGCAGTTGTAAGACCTCAATCCACCGGTTTGGGTGGAGGTGGTTTTGCATTGATACGTTGGAATGATACCGGAGAAACCTTTGCATTGGATTTTCGAGAAAGAGCTCCCGCATTAGCAAATGAGAATATGTATCTTGATAAAGACGGAAAGGTTATCGATAAACTTTCTATGTTTGGTTATAAATCAATTGCTATTCCCGGCCTTGTAAAAGGAATCCTTGAGTTGCACAAAAAATATGGATCGCTTACAAGAGAAGAAGTATTGCTTCCTGCAAAAAGGCTCGCTGAAGAGGGATTTACTGTCTATCCTAATTTGGAAGAATCAATTCATGGATCTGCTGAAGAAATGAATCCTGCTATGAAAAAAATATTTATGCCTAACGGAGTATTGTTAAAATCCGGTGATGTATTGGTTCAAAAAGATCTAGCCAATACTATTCAAAAAATTATTAGTAATGGAAGTGATGAATTTTATAAATTGAGCACTGCTGATAAGATCCAAAAAGCGATGCTAGGCAATGACGGTTTGATATCCAAGAAAGATTTAGCTGATTATAAAGCTATCCAAAGAACACCTATATCAATCAAATATAGAGACACTGAAATCATAGGGTTTCCTCCTCCTTCGTCGGCAGTATTTTTATTTCAAATATTAAAATCTTTGGAACATAAGGATCTACAGCAATTAAAGGAAGAGGAGAAATTTTCTTTTTATAAATATTTCATAGAGGCAATGGGGCTTGGGTTCGAGGACAGAGCGATATTTGGAGGAGATCCAGACTTTACAGATGTCAATGTATCTCAACTATTGTCAGAAAAAAATATTGTATCCAAACAAAAATTAATTGATAAGACAGTTCAATCTAGAATATCGAAACAACTTCCCAAATCAGAAGATTCCAAGATTCCTAAAACATTGGAATCCTATAACACTACTCATATATCCATAACGGATGATAAAGGTAATTCTATCTCATCCACACATTCCATCAATTACACATTTGGCTCAAGAGTCGTAATTCCTAATACGGGTATTATAATGAATGATACTATGGATGATTTCGTTGTATCTCCCAATCAACCCAATGCGTATGGTTTGGTTGGTGGAAAGAGTAATTCAATTCAACCTAATAAAACCCCTTTGTCCAGTATGTCCCCAACAATAGTTGTAAAAGATGGAAAAAATTGGTTGAATTTGGGAGCACCGGGTGGTTCCTTTATTGTTACTTCCATTCTCAATACATTAATCAATCGAATCGATTTTGATTTATCGGCATACGAATCTGTAAGTAACCCAAGAGTCCATTATCAATTCAAACCTGATTTGGTTTTCTTGGAAGAAGAAATGGATCCTGAGTTTAGAATATTGGAGGATTATGGATACAACCTAAAGTTTACCCCCAATAGAGGGAAAGTTTTTTACACGGAAGTTCGTGGAGACGGTAAGATAATAGCGGTGTCAGATCCTAGAGGGCAAGGCAACCCTATGGCGGAATAATTATGATAGAAGATTTCATTCGAACTAAATCCAATTCCGGTTTTCTTTGTAAAACAATCATGGGCTTGGAACGGGAAACCATGCGAATCAATGCAAATGGTGATTTAAGCAATTCTCCTCATCCTATAGAAATAGGTGCTCCCTTAACACATCCATTTATAAAAACTGACTTTTGTGAATCTCAAGTAGAATATGCTACTATGGCATCTTACCGAATGGATTCGGTTATGAAATCATTGGCTCAGTTACATAATTTTACAGCAAACAATATAAAAACTGAAACTCTCTGGCCATTCAGTATGCCGCCAAGATTACCATCGGATGAACAAAACATACCTCTTGCTCAATACGGGAATACGGATGATGCTATAATAAAGACAATATATAGAAGAGGACTTGGATTAAGATATGGTCGAAAAATGCAGACCATATCCGGTGTTCATATAAATATCAGCTTTTCCAAATATATGATGGATTGGGCTGCGAAAAAAAGGCACAATAAAAAATTAAATAAAAATATCCAATCTGAGTTGTATATGGATACCATTCGTAATTTCAGTAGATATTCTTTTCTATTGATTTATTTGTTTGGTGCCAGTCCGGTAATGGATAAGACATTTTGTCCTCCTATGCCTAGATTAAAGGAATTGGATCCGGACACTTGGTATTCCGAAAATGCAACAAGCTTAAGACTCAGTGAATTAGGATACACAAGTCAAGTTCAAAATCAGCTTTCTATGTCATTTAATAGTTTGGATGAGTATATTAAAAGCCTTTGTTATGCTATCAATACAGTTTATGAGCCGTATTCTAAATTTTCCAATAAGACCTCTATTTCCGAAAGGAATCAACTGAATGATTTTTATTTACAAATAGAAAATGAATACTATTCATTGATTCGTCCAAAACAAGTATCCAAAAATGGAGAAAGACCTATTGATTCTCTGAGTTCACGTGGTATTCGTTATTTGGAAATAAGATGTGTGGATAGTGATCCATTTCATCCACTCGGTGTATCTGAAGAGACAATTGCATTCAATCAAATTTTTCTACTTTGGTGTCTTCTGAAATCTTCACCGCATATGAACAATGCTGAGAAAAAGAATTGGGATTCGAATCAAGAAAGAGTGGTTTGGGAAGGTCTGAATGTTCAATCCCAATACAATGTTTTGGGAGAAGAAAAAACAATCCAAGAATGGTGGAAGACAATCTATCCTGAATTGCTAAAGATTGCATTATTTTGGGATGAAAAAGAGAGCTGTAGATTTCACATTAGTTCTCTTTATCAAGAAGCTTTGGAAAAACAGAATCAAAAAATAATCAATCCCCAATTGACAGCAAGTTATAAAATTTTACATGCATTAAAAACTACAAATAAATCATTCTTGAACTATGGATTGGAATTGAGTCAATTCTATTCTACCAATTGGAAAAAATCTGCTCTAGACCCAAAAACTATCAAGAAGCTGACACAAGCTGTGGAAAAATCTTTAAAAGAAAAAGAGAATCTTGAGAAATCGCTTCAATCCAAGGAATATGGTGATCATTTAACAATTCCTGCATTCTCTTGCGAAGGTGCATAAAGATGGATGATTTTCTTTTGAAAGGCTATGAAGATCTGGAAATATCAACTCAGTTGATTTTAAAAGTTGCAATTTCCAGAAAAATAGAATGGGAGATATTGGATCGTCCGGAGAATTTTATTCGTTTTAAAATCAACGGAAATTGGGAATATATCAAGGAAGCATCCAAGACAAAATTCGATTCTTATATGACATTTTTGGCAATGGAGAACAAAACTGTTTCCAAGGTTATATTAGAAGAAGCAAATATTCGAGTTCCTAAGGGCAGGTCTTTTCATGATAAAGAAGATGCGAAAGCTAGTTTTTTGGAATTTCAACATATCAAAAAGGTAATCAAGCCGGTTACCACAAATTTTGGAATAGGAATAGAAATTTCTGATATAAATGAAGATGTTGATTTATATAGCAAGAGAATTGAACGAAGCTTTCAATATGCATCTTCGATTATCATTGAAGAATTTTTAGAAGGACCCGAATATCGATTTTTAGTTATTGCAGGTAAGGTCGCGGCTGTGTGCAATCGTGTTCCGGCAAATGTATGCGGAGATGGGATACACACAATATCAGAATTAGTTGATATAAAAAACCAAGATATTCGGCGAGGAACAGGTCATACAACGCCTTTGGAAAAAATTCAAAAATCCGGTATTGAAGAAGAAATTCTGAAGTCTCAAAAACTAAATTGGGATACCATTCCGGCTAAAGATTTAGTCATTTATCTAAGAAGAAACTCCAATATATCCACCGGTGGTGATTCTATTGATTTTACGGATATGGTTCATAAGGAGTATTTTAGTATTGCCGAAAGAGCTGCTGAGTCGGTTGGTGCGGTAATATGCGGGGTGGACATTATATCCGGGTCAATTACAGAAAAACCTAGAGAGGATTCCTATGGAGTACTGGAGATCAATTTCAATCCGGTTCTATACATTCATGATTATCCATTTAAGGGACAAAATCGCAAAGTAGCAGAAAAAATCCTGGATCTGTATTTGTAGTTTATTTTAGAAATTATATTTGAAATTATTTTTGAAATTTATTTTCCAAATACTGAATGATGTCATTGCTTTCATAAAGTTTGGTTTCGCCATCTACCATGAAGGGAACCTGGCTCTTACCACCCAAAGCAATGACTTCATCTCGCCCCGGAGTTCCAAAGGAAGCTTCCACCAATTCATAGTCTTCACCTTGTTTCAATCCTAAATCAAAAATTTTAAAAACAACTTTCTGACAAAAAGGGCAAGATCTGAATTGGTAGATTTTTAGCAATTTACTTACCTAGTTCCTTCGCCAAATCACCGGACTGCAACATTTGCATAACGATGTCATGACCACCAACAAATTCTTTATTGATATAAAGTTGAGGGATGGTCGGCCAATTGGCATATTCTTTGATGCCTTCACGAATACTTTGATCGGACAATACATTGAAGCTGCTGTACTCAGCACCCAACGAATTCAATGCATTCACGACGCCTGCAGAAAAACCACACATTGGCTGTGCTGGAGAGCCTTTCATGAATAAGAAAACTTTATTGTTTCCAACCATTTCTTCAATTTTACTTTTTACTGAATCTTCCAAATTTATTTACTCCTAGTTTCGAGTCCTAACGCATGGACTTCTTCTTTTAATTCTTCTCTTAATGTGTCATACACTAATCTATGCTGTTGTATCATCGACTTCCCTTCAAAACCCGAATATACAACAATGGCTTTTATATGAACTCCATCATTGTATGGATCCTGAATCTCCACGCTGGCACCGGGAAGACCTGATTCAATTTTTTCTTTGATCTCTTGGATTGTCATTCTATATTTTAGACGATTTACAAATTAGAATCATTTTAAAATTTTGATTTCAAGAGCGTGGAGACCTTCTTGGAATTCATCTTTGAGCGCATCCTGAATTTTTCTATGAGCAGTAAGAAGAGAAAGATCTTCTAATTCTTCAGAACGAATTGATACTCGAAAATGAGTTTCGCTCCCTCCACCTTGACCTGCATGGCCCATATGATCCATAGTAAAATCCTCTACAACAAGTTCATTGGGAACAAATTTTTGATTTAGGATATTTTTTATTTTTTCTATTCTACTCATTCTTAGCCCTTTAATCCATAACCTTTTGATATCAATCTTACATTAATTAAAAAGAAAATAATACAACACAAAACAATAAAACCAATAGCGAACATAATATTGATGTCACTCACACCTAAAAATCCATATCGAAATGCATTTACCATATAGAGTATAGGATTGAATTTCGAAACCATCTGCCAAACCGGTGGTAGCATATCTATGGAATAAAAGACTCCCCCTAGATAAGTTAGCGGAGTAAGTATAAAAGTGGGAATGATTGTTATGTCATCAAAACTTTTGGCAAATAATGCGTTATAGAATCCACCCAAAGAAAATAGGAAGCTTGTCAGAAAAACAACCAAAAATATAAGCAAAGCATTTTGAATGGGTAAAGTGGTAAAAAAGAAAGCAACCAGAATTACAAGAAATCCTACCGAAATTCCTCGAATCACTCCACCCATCGTGAATCCAAGAACAATAACGGCAGGATGGACCGGAGCCACAATCAATTCTTCCACATACTTCTGAAACTTTGCAGAGTAAAAGGAAGAAACAACATTGTTATAGGAATTTGTAATCACAGACATCATCACAAGCCCGGGAACTATAAACTGGATATAATCGAATCCACCCATATCTCCTATTCTCGAACCGACCAATCTTCCAAATATGACAAAATACAAGGACATTGTAATTATTGGCGGAACTAATGTTTGTATCCAGATTCGAGTTATCCGAATGAATTCTTTTATGATAATTGTTTGAAATGCAATCCAATTGATTCGATAATTCATTTTAGAGTTTTCTCCACCAGGTTAAGAAATAGTTCTTCGAGTCGGTTGGTCTTGTTTCTCATGCTTGATACTTGAACTCCGCAAGAATTAAAAAGCGAATAAAGATCGTTGATAGCAACAGATTTATTAATTGTAGCTTCGATTGTTTTTTCGTCGATGATTTTGATCTGAATTCCGGGGCAATCGGGAATGCTTTCCACATTTGATTTTAAATCCAATATAAATGTTTCACTGTCCAAAGTTGCCAGTAGCTTTTTTATCGATGTGTTGGTAACAATCAATCCTTTGTCGATGATAGCTATATTTTTACAAAGGCTCTCCGCTTCTTCCAAATAATGAGTGGTAAGTATGATCGTAGTTCCATTTTGATTGAGAGTCGTAAGAAAATCCCACATAGATCTTCGGAGTTCAATATCAACACCTGCTGTGGGTTCATCTAGGATTAAGAGTTGTGGTTCATGAATTAAAGCTCTAGCAATCATTAATCTACGCTTCATTCCGCCGGATAACTTCATTGCTTGTTCGTTCCGCTTTTCATATAGCCCTAATAATTCCAGATAATGATCTGCTCTATCCTTTGCTATGTTCCTTGGAATACCATAGTAGCCGGCTTGATTGCAAAGAATTCTCCTTAAGGTTTCGAATATTCCAAAATTAAATTCTTGTGGCACAATTCCGATTAATGACTTAGCCTTATTGGGATCCAAATCACTGTCTACTCCGAAAATTTTAATTTTACCGGAGGTTTTGTTGATAAGAGATGAGATAATGCCTATGGTTGTGGATTTTCCCGCACCATTTGGACCCAGTAATGCAAAAAAGTCACCTTTCTTTACTTCCAAGTTGATATTTTTCAAGGCTTGGAAGCCGTTAGCATAAGTTTTTGTTAGATCAGAAATTTGAAGTGCTAGTTCAGAAGTTTCGATGGAATTTTCGGTCATTGGTTTATTTGGTTATCCTGACTGGGTAGGTAAAGAGATTTATGTTTTCTGGACTTACTAAAAGGGATTAGAGATTTTTGCTTCTTTGCTGTTCTTCGAATTTCCATTTGAGTAGATTCCGGAAGCAGAAGAATAGTCTTGCATTCATCACTGCAACATCCATTTAACTTTTCCGAACAAACGGGGCATTGTATCATCAATACATGACAGCCTGGATTCTTACAATTCGTATGGGTATCACATTTGGTTCCGCAGATATGGCACTCAGCCAAAATATCATCTGTAATTCTTTCTCCCAGTCTCTCATCAAACACAAAATTCTTGCCTAAAAATTTGGAGGGTAGATCTTTCTCTTTAATTTCTTGGGCATAACTAATAATCCCACCTCTGAGTTGGTATACATCCTTGTATCCATGGTGTTTTATAAATGCAGATGCCTTTTCGCAACGAATCCCACCTGTGCAATACAGGAGAATTTTTTTGTCTTTATGCTCTTCCAAAATATCCAACACTTCTGGCAATTCATCTCGAAAGGTTTCTGCTTCCGGCAGGATCGCTCCCTCGAAATGACCTACCTCAGATTCATAACTATTTCTCATATCGATGCAGATGCTGTTTTCATCTTCGAGAAGTCTGTTAAAATCCTCTGCAGTTAAATGAGTACCTACATTGGTGACATCGAATTCATCATCTTTTAGACCGTCGGCTACAATTTTCTTTCGAATTTTGATAATTAGTTTAAGAAAGGCATCTTTTTTGTTTTCTATGGCAAAATTAAGATACATTTCTCGAAATTCAGGAAAGCTATCGAGTATCTGAATGAATTCTGTTAGATTGTGATCCGGAACTGAAATCTGAGCATTGATTCCTTCTCTAGCGATGTAGATTCGTCCTAATACTCCAATTCGGTTTAATTGCGTGAAAAGTCGGTCTCTGGTTTCTTGAGTATTTTCAATGATTACATAGCGGTAGAAAGATAAGTTGGTTCTTTCAAATGCTTCTGCCTCTAATTGATTTCTTAGTGTAATCTCATCATAAATATTGGTTCGTCGGGACATTTCTACTTCTCCTCGAGGGCATCCCTAATTTTTCGAAACGCATTTCTGACGATCTCAGGAAGCGCGGGATGTATATAGATCATATTTAGATAGTCCTCAATTTTCGCTCCTATTGTCATCCCTAAAATCAACATATGGATCATGTTGGAAGCCTCTTCTCCGAGAATATGCGCACCTAAAATCTTTTTAGTGTTTTTATCCGCTAATAACTTTACAAAACCAACCTCCGGAAGTCGTGCCATGCCCATTGCTGAACCGGAATAATTATGAACAGCTTTTACGTAATCAAAACCTGCCAAACGGCAAGCTTCCTCTGTTAGCCCAACCGATGCTACTTCAGGGTAGGTAAATACCGCATGTGGCATCGGAGGGTAGTGAATTGGTTTGGGTAATTCTTTTTTGTATAGATTTTCAAATAAATATTCCCCTTCAAAGTTTACAGAGTGACGGAAAAAATAACGACCTGCCACATCACCTAATGCGTATATTCCTTTTTCAGTTGTTTCCAAAAAATCATTGGTTGCAATATAGCCATTGGTATCCAATGAAATATTTGTATTTTCCAAACCCAGGTCATCAGTATTGGGAACAATACCTGTTGCAATGAGTAGGCTTTCTGATTGGAGCTCTGTTCTATGTTCATCAGACAGTTCAATTTTAAATTCATTGTTTGTGTATTCGACTTTATGAATGGTGCAACCTGAATGAATATTTACGTATTTGGAAATAGCTTCTTGGAATTTATCTCTTACTTCATGATCTTCTTCTCTCAGTACTTGGGATCGAACTATGAATGTTACTTTTGTTCCAAAAGCCGCGTAAGCAAGTCCCAATTCGAGAGCTATATATCCACCTCCATAAACGATCAATGACTTGGGTAGCTTTTGGTTTTGTAAGGCTTCTCGACTCGTCCAAAAAGGTGTATCGGCAAGTCCCTTGATTGATGGAATTTTTGGCCTTCCGCCAACAGCTAAAAATATTCTATCTGCTGTTATCTTGTTGCCTGCTACCTCCAATTCCTTGTTGCCAATGAATCTTGCCTTGGCGGGATAAAAATCAATATTGGGATGTTTTTCATAAACCGGTGGAATACTTGAGGACTCTTCATTCACTGTTTTTGTAATTCTTGCAACCAAACTTGCAAAGTCCACTTCCCATTCTCCATTCAATTTCAATTGTAATCTGGAAAGATTCTTCGTAAGATGTAAAATATCGGCAGGGTAGATCAGCATTTTGGAAGGAATGCAACCTCGATTCAAGCAGGTACCGCCGGGGGATTCCATTTCGGCAAGGGCTACTTTTTTGCCCAAATCTGCTACAGGGCGAACCAATTTAGTACCACCTCCGGACCCAATCACAATTGTATCATAGTGCTTCATATAGGAACTGTGAAATTACGTAGAAATTAGGTCTACTAAAGAAACTCTTCATAGCGTGAAATGAAAGGGTTGTCATTTCCTTGGATTTTTTTAATTCTAAGGTTTCGTTCTATTTCCCATTCATCGGGTGGGTCTTGCTTGTTCCAAATCTCATAGAGCCTTCGATTTTTAGAGCTTATGCGAACACCATAAGTTTTTTCCATATAGAAGTAGGTTCTTGCTATATCACCACGAATGGAAGGATCCGGTTCTGCCAATCTCAATGTAAAATTTACCTTAAAATGACATGATCCATATTGGTTCGCTTTTTCCGGGAGTATCCCAAAATGGAAATTGCTTCTATCTCCATTTAATTCTCCCGGAACAGGTCTTAGGTTGTGTAGATCTGCTTCCATCATGGAAAAGGTCGCATCTTCTCGTATGCAACATTTCCTTCCTTTAAAGGATCGTCCTTTCCTGGAACATAGTTTTTGTCTCCAACAAGGAAGAGTATTCCCAAAAGCATGAGCAGAAACAACATGCTCCCATTCAATTCGTTGGGATCTCTCCGTATTTTTTCTGGGCCTCACGCCACAATCACCGGCTAGTAATGCTCTTGAGTAATTTTCGAATTTTACATAATTATAGCGACAGCCACAGTAAAAATCAATCTGCCTGTCTTTATAAACTTTTTTTAGAATCTGCTTAGCTTGTCGAAAATTTTTAATGTTATGGCGAAACTCATCATTCGCTCCTTCCGCCCATGCATAATTGGAAGAAACAAAATATATTAGAAGGTATAAAGCAAGCTTTCGAATAATAAAGCCCTTAATTCTAATTAGATGATCCTAGCAGAAAAATCCATATCACAATACCGAACCCAATAGTCCAGACAGTGGATCGAATAAGATGTAAGTTGAGTAAATAGAAAGCTATGTAAAAGATTCTTGAAACTACAAAAGCTATGGAAAGATAGTTTAGAATTTCCACATTCGCACCGGTAATATGTGCAATGATTACTGCTGCGGCAAATGCCGGAAAAATTTCAAATGAATTCAAGTGAGCGCCCAAGGCTCTTTTTCCCATACCCGTTAGCTTAGCTTGTTGGTCTCTTGGGTAACGATTGTCATAACCGCTATCGACTTTATTCATAAACCAAGCAGTTGGAACTTTAGGGAGGTAGTTTAATAGAAATGCTATCAATACACAGAGAAAATATATAGTCATGACAATACCTTAGAAGAAATCTGATTTTTTGTCAAATGTATTTACCAATTATCACGTAACTTTCTTAAGGATATAAAAATCTCTTTTTCCGTCATAGATTTATCAAATTTAGAATTCTTCCATTCTTGATGTTGATTTAGTTGAAAGAATAGATTTACTTTTCTTTCTAAGCCTATTGTCGAAACTAAGTGTTTTCCTGATTTTAAGGATGATTTGTATTCTTCCAAAATTTGTGAGGCGTAGTGGTTGTCGGGATTTAAATTGAGAGAGAAATTTAAATTGGTTTCCCAATAATCATGCCCCGGATAGACTTTGATTGAATCGGGAAGGGTGTGAAATTGATTGGATATTGTGTGATAGAGAGTTTCAGGGTCACCTCCGTTTTTACAATTTCCGACACCGGCATTGAACAAGGTATCTCCTGTGAGTATGAATTCAGATTTTTCTCCTATTCCGACAAGGAGGCATATATGCGATTGAGTATGACCGGGAGTATCCAAGATTTGAATCCAACCATCGGAAAATGGAATCTTTACATTCAATTCCAAATTGGAAGTAGCGGTTGGAATCTTGGACCTCGCCAGTGGATGGCAACATACATGACCCTTTAGGTGAGGGACTAAACCTTCATTGCCACAGATATGATCCCAATGCTCATGGGTATTGAAAATATTCATTAATTCAAGGCTGTTAGCATGAGTATATTTTAAGACTTCATCCGAATTGAAAGGATCTATAGATATGCATCTTTTACTTTTCCAATCAATCAAAAGATAGGTATAATTTCTCAAAGGAGAATCAGTGTAGATCTGTTCAATATCCAAAATAATAATTTCTTGTTAGATCTTAGGTTTATACCCTGCTTCCATGAGTTCTTTGGTTAACTTTACAGACTCTCGTTCCAATTGCTCGTATATTTTCTTTGTTTTGTTGATTTCGGCTTGTAGCTTTTTATTTTTATTATATAGATCTGTTAGTTTAGATTGCAATTTGGCTGAAGAAGGTTCTTTTTTGGATATTTTTCCTTTTGCCGAGGGTAGTTTTTTTTTCGCTGGTTTTGTTTCTTTTTTAATGCTCTTTTTCTTCATATTGACCAATTCCTTATGTTGCTCTCAAGCTAGAACAACATAAGTTTAAGTAAAGAAAAAAATCAGTTTCAATAGAGAATTCGAGTTCTAATAGAATGCTTATGTTGTTTGATTCTATCTTTTAATTCATCACCCAAATTTTTATCTATTTCCATTGCTAGATATCCAATTTCTTGGGATGTGCTCAAATGCTGAGTGAGAATATTTC